>NZ_JBQSVP010000137.1:0-8172 GCF_052376345.1 Psychrobacter sp. AOP5-GZ1-6
GGTGATGTTTATTCTCAATACTTTTGGTGATTTATCGCTATTATTTTAGGCATAGCTACGCTGTAAAAAATGGTTTTTTTAATCAAATTCTCGGTTTTGTAATAGTCAGGAAGTAGTAAAAGGCAACTGACAACTCATCTTAATTGACAGTTTTTTGATATATTTTTGATATTAGTTCTTGATGTTAGATTTAACTGATGACCAATTTAAACTGATAACTAGCTTTAACGAACAGTAGGCTGTCATTTTTTCTACAGCCTGAAGGGTGAAAGGATAAAAATTGACGCTGATATGATACACAAAGCCATTATGCCAAACTAGGAAACAAAGTACGTAATGCGTTTACGATGATTTCGATAGAGACTGCAGCCAGTAGCATACCCATAATTCGACTCATGATGTTAAGCCCTGTATCTCCTAACAAACGGCTGATGCGACCTGCGGCCATTAATGCTGCATAGCAAAACAAGCTAATAAACAGTCCAGCAATCATGATGGCAGATACTTCCTTCACACCAGAGACTTGGGCAGAATAAATAATAACCGTGGAAATACCACCAGGTCCAATCATCATCGGAATAGCAAGAGGAACCACAGCAGCTGCCATCGAAGCTGGTGAATCTTGTACATGATCGACATCGAAGTTTTCTTGGTCAGGCTTAACTGGATTGCCTTCACCATTCATCATATTGAGGGCAATTAGAAATACTAAGATACCACCTGCCAACTGAAACGAACCTATCGAGATACCAAGTGCGTTTAGTAAAACCTCACCTGCTACGGTAAAAAAACTGATCGTGATAAAAATCGTCAAGCAGGCAACACGCGCAACTTTACGTCGATTATTCATTGAATAACCGCGGGTTAAATCCAAAAATAACGTCAAGGCGCTAAACGGATTAATCAATACCAAAAAGGCTAAGATTATCTTGATGATTTCAGTATTCACTGAGCACTCACTTGTTTATTTGAGATACAACTGCTGAAAAAATTAAGGCCATCGTGCGAGTGCAACGATGACCCAATAAACGGTGAAAATAGCATTGTGGCTTATATTGTAGCATAGGGAGATAAGCCAATTAAATCATTAACTTTATGTATAGTCAGTCCTAAATAAAAGAGATACATTTTTCTTGCTTGCTGTGCCTACGCAGACAGAGGCTGCGAAAAATGTAACCCGTATCGCTGTATTTATTTTATAGTGGATCACCTATAGTTATATTATCTATGCATGAAAGTCCAAACCAATATCTAATGCCGTGCTACTGTGCGTTAGGTAGCCCATAGCAATAAAATCCACACCTGATTGGGCAGCCGCTTTAACGGTATCTGGCGTGATACCACCTGATGCTTCAGTCTTAGCTCGACCTTGGCACATAGCCACAGCTTGTGATAATAGCTCAGGTGACATGTTGTCCAAAAGAACCAAACTCACCCCAGCATCTAATGCTTGCGCTAGTTGCTCTAAAGTATCGACTTCTACCTCAATGGGAATGAGATGACCTGCAAAACTTTGGGCTTGCTGAATGGCTTTTTTTATATCGCCAGCAATGGCAATATGATTGTCTTTGATTAAGATAGCATCATCTAATCCTAGACGGTGATTACGCCCGCCACCGCATCGTACTGCGTATTTTTGGACAATACGTAGGCCTGGTATGGTTTTACGTGTACAGGTAATCTGCGCTGGATAATCAACCACGCTATCTACAATTTGTCGGGTCTCTGTCGCAATCCCACTGAGATGAGTCATAAAATTAAGCGCCGTGCGTTCTGCCGTTAGCAGATGACGCGCATTACCACGAACACTAGCCAATACGGTACCAGCGTCAACCAGCTCACCATCATCAACTTGAGCGGTAAACTCAATCTGAGCATCAACCAGTGCAAAGGACAAACGTGCCAAATCCATACCGCATATCACACCTACCTGCCGCGCTCTAATCTCTAGTTGGGCATGCATATCAGCAGGAATCGTGGCTTGGGAGGTCACATCTCCGCGCCGACCCAAATCTTCGGTTAAAGCAGCTTCTACTAGAGGTATAAGCAATACGTCATTCAATGCAGGTTCTTTGTTACTTGTCATAGATAACCCTTAATATAATGCTGCTATTCTGTTGTATTAAACTCAAAGTGAGCATAAATATAACGTAAAGTTCATGACCCTGCAAGAAAATGACACTATTTCATGCGGTTGATAAAATCGATAGGCATAGAACATAATAGTAGTTTAGGGAGTGCAATAATATTTGAATGTTTATTTGCGCTTAGGCAATTTGCTATCCATCAATAAACTTTGTAGTTCAATATCATGGCAGAACCGGTAAAGCTTGGCAGGACGACCACGCTGCGCACTACTACTCTCCCCTGTCTCCGTTACTAGATTCTGAGAATCTAGCAGACGGCGAAAGTTTTGCTTATGCAAACGCACTCCTGAGAGCGCTTCTACGCTCTGCTGTAATTGCGACAAGGTAAAGGCATTTGGCATCAAACCAAAGATAAGCGGGCGATATTCAATCTTGGCACGCAGCCTTGAAATAGCCGTAGCAATCACTCGGCGATGATCATAATACATCGGCGTACCTATTATCTGTGCCCAGTCTTTTGGCAATTTTTGTGGCTGGTAATAAGTAGACTCTGGAATCAATCCTGCCTCATAAAGCATCTCGTAGCGCAGTAACACATGTTCAGCAACCCATTCTCTACTGTCATGGATATGCTCGCTAACATTTTTATTGATAGCTTCTATGTTTTCAATATCGTCATCTGCTAAAAACCTCTCACTCAACCCCCAACACAAACCAATACGCTGATACCGCCGCTGTTGCGTGATTGAATCAGCGGCCTCATTTGCCCAATTTAACAATGCAGGCACAATGAGATTCACAATGATATCAGGCTTGCCTTCCAAGTGATTTTCCCACGGGAAATAATCATACCAATCTCGCCATACTGCCTTGCTTTGCAGCTGCTGCGTTTGCGTCTCTTGCACCAATCCCAAGTAACTCACATAGACCAACGCATGACCATCGACGTTACGCCTATTGGTATCGACAAAGGTATATAACTGCTCCAAATAACCCAGTGGCTGCTGCGTCTGTTCTTCTACCCACTGCCGTACGCCAGACTGTAGCGAGCGATGTAAAGGCATGAGTGGTCCATTAGGCAACAATTTACCTTGATCAACTGTGAGTACTCGTGCCGTATGATCTGTAATCGCAACTAGAACCGCAACGACCTCAGTGGTTCCGCTACCCTGCTGATGCGCATGTGAATAAGACAACGTCATGATTTTAGTAATTATCCTTTTATCTTTTAGCGTGCAATAAACTTTATCTTTTAACGTGCAATAAAAAGTCCATCACACTTATTATTTATCGTATGACTTAGTATAGCGTGAATCTATAACTATCACAGTCTACCGTTGTAAACATCAACTGCTAAAAGAACATCGACGGCTAAAAGTGAGAAGTGAGAGAAAGCATTTTGCACAAATACATACTCTATTAAAAGGAGTATATAAAAAACCACTTGTATTTATGCTCAAAAAGAGCATAATTAAAAACCTGTCAATACGATGTCTTAAATTGGACTAATTTGGCACAGCCAATCGTATTTTGAGGTTGATATCACTTTTAGCGGCAGATGACTTGTCGTTACTGCACTAGAGGTTTGTACTTATGAAAACTTATCCGTATGACGCACCCATCATGAGCCATGATAATCATATTGCCGCACGCATGAATATCGAATATGCCAAAGCAAAAATGCCAGCAGATCTGCCACGATCTGAGCGTTTGGTGGTTGAGGCTAATATCAAGAAACTGCTAAAAGAACACAATGCCGTACTGGTCGCACATTATTATGTCGACCCTTTTATTCAAGATTTAGCATTAGCGACTGGTGGTTGCGTTGGTGACTCACTTGAGATGGCACGCTTCGGTCAAGCACATAGCGCACAGACATTGGTAGTCGCAGGTGTACGCTTTATGGGCGAATCGGCCAAAATACTGAGTATGGAAAAGACGGTACTGATGCCAGATTTAGAAGCCGAATGCTCGCTTGATTTGGGCTGCCCTGTTGATGAATTTTCCGCATTCTGTGATGCCCATCCTGAGCGTACGGTCGTGGTCTATGCCAACACCAGCGCTGCGGTCAAAGCCCGTGCGGATTGGGTAGTGACATCATCTGTTGGTATCGATATTGTCCGCCACTTACATGCCCAAGGTGAAACCATCATTTGGGGCCCTGACCGTCACTTGGGCAAATACATTGCGCGTGAGACTGGTGCAGACATGCTGCTGTGGCAAGGCTCTTGTTTGGTACACAATGAATTCAAAGCTACTGAGCTGTTGCAGTTAAAAGAAGGATATCCAAACGCTAAGGTATTAGTCCATCCTGAGTCACCTGATAGCGTGGTGGAGCTTGCCGATGTGGTCGGATCCACTAGCAAATTATTAAAATCAACTTATGAGATGGATGCCGATACCTTTATTGTGGCGACTGATTTGGGTATCTTGCACGAGATGCAAAAACGCTCACCAAACAAACGGTTTTTAGCCGCACCAACCGCAGGCGAAAGCGCCAGTTGTAAGAGCTGTGCGTTTTGTCCTTGGATGGCAATGAATGGTCTAAAAGGTATTGAACAGTGCTTAACGCAGCGTAGTGGTGAAGTATTGATGACGCCTGAGCTGGCAGCAGCAGCTAGCAAACCTTTACAACGTATGCTTGATTTTGCCGAAGCACAAAAGCAACAAGTCGCTGCCAGTGGTGACATCATAAAAGACCGTGCGCTATTCGCTAACGTTGGGGCAGCCTAGTATGAGCGCGGATAATATCAAGCAAACAGACGTGCTAATCATCGGTGCAGGACTGGCTGGTTTAAGTACTGCGCTATCACTACCAAAATCACTAAGCATCATGGTACTGAGCAAAGCCGATCTAGAGGTTTGTTCAAGTCATTATGCGCAAGGTGGTATTGCGGCCAGTTTGGATAAAAACGACTCGGTTACCGACCATATTAGCGATACGCTCATCGCTGGCGCAGGATTATGTGACGCCAATAATACCACTGATATCCTCAGTGCAGGACAGCAAGCGGTTCAATGGTTATGTGAGCAAGGCGTTCCCTTTACGCCGACCCTACAGCAACATGCGATAGCAGCAAATAAAGTACAGCGGACGAATAGCTTAACAACCAGTGACCTACATCTAACCAAAGAAGGTGGGCATGGCTGTAGACGAGTCGCCCACGCTGAGGATGCTACTGGGCGACATGTTATGGAAGCCTTGATCATAAAAGTGAAAGCGGCATCCAACATTACCATACTGCCTCATCATGAGGCGTTAAGTCTACTGAAAGATAATAGAGATAACCGCTGCCAAGGGGCACTTGTTTTTGATCATAACAACCAACGTCAGCTTACGGTTTATAGTCAAGCTGTCGTACTGGCCAGTGGCGGCTTGGGACAGCTATTTAAACGAGCTAGTGCGCCAAATGTCTGTGTCGGTGATGGCGTGATGATGGCGTGGCAAGCAGGTTGCCGATTGGCAAACTTAGAGTTTATTCAATTTCACCCGACAGGACTGGCATTAGGCGATAGCAGCTTTTTAATCTCTGAAGCACTGCGCGGTGAAGGTGGACGGCTGTATTGCCCGCAGACAGGCAAACGTTTTATGCTCGATATTGATGAGCGCGTAGAACTAGCGCCACGAGATATCGTCGCAAGAGCAATCGCTGAGCAAATTAAAAACAATGATATGGGCTACGTACACCTTGATGTTAGCCACCTACCGACAGATTTTTTGCAAGCGCATTTCCCACAAATTTATCAAACCCTCTTAACGCTTGGCATTGATATTGCGACAGCGCCTATACCAGTGGCTCCTACCGCTCATTATAGCTGTGGTGGCGTGGTTACCTCTGCCAATGGTTTGACTGATGTCATTGGTCTTTATGCCGCAGGCGAAGTGGCGTATACAGGCTTGCATGGAGCAAACCGTTTAGCCAGTAATTCACTGTTAGAGTGTGTGGTGGTTGGACGAAATATCGCCGCTGATTTGCCGCGCTATTTAGCAAAAACATCTGAACTAAATCCTTTGCCCAATAACACACACTCATCTCAAGTCTTAGCTGATGCTTGGACACCACCTGTAATTGAAAACACTCAGTCAATTATCGTTCCTAATAGCACACCGTCAGCCCCCAACCTACCTGATCATTATAGAGCTAGACGATACTGCCATTTTAATACTGCAATCACCGAAAAAACGGCTGCATTAAAGCGATTGATGACAGCCAATATGGGTATTACTCGTGATGCTGAGCAGTTAGAAGACGCACTTGTACAGATACAACAATGGCAACAGTGGCTAGCAAAACCTGATTTAGGTGCTATTCATAGCAGTGCCAATAACGCTAACTGTAACAACCATCATAATGAGATAAATAGAAAACAAATATCCATAAAAACAGACAGAGTCCTTGCTTCTCAACCACTCTCACATTTCCAATTAGCAAGGCAATTACAATTGGCGACATTAATCGTTCAATCGGCTTATCAACGTCTTGAAAGTCGCGGTGGTCATTATCGAAAGGACTACCCAGATATAGCGACTATTCCTCAGGTAAGTGTGCTTGAGCCGTTATTAGGTACGAGAGAAGGTAGCATTAATTGGTCGATTCAGCCTATAATCAACCAGTCAGAATCTAGCACAATAACTGCTATCTAAAAGTAGACTGAGCGGTTCTGACAGCGTATCCAATCTATTTGGAATTGATTACACCTTTTAAAGTGCTGAAAATATGTCTACTGATCTGCTGTTTGTCATCGGACTCATGACCGTTGTAAGTTTAGTTTGGGGGATGCTTGCCCTACCTCGCCTGCGAGCTCGCCTACCTAAAATTTATCTGATTACCCGCTCGTGGTGGTTTATGCTGACCGCGCTATGTCTATGTTATATCGTTGCTAAGCTAGAGTATCACGAACCATACGCTCACTATCATCCTTACCAGTGGCTACTCATTGCTTTTTTTGTTTTAATCGGTCTACGCGGATGCTACGAGCTTCAACGCTTATGGTGCTTAAATGGCAAAGCGGGTCTCATTCGTAAACTACAGGCGCGCGGACTACAACCGAAAAATGGCATTGATGAGAAACATTCAGCCCTTATCTCAGCACCTATCGATGCATCTGCACATTTAAATATATTAGACATCGTCTTTAGCGCTGCTTTTATTTTACTGATCATCAGCCTTATCGCCTTACAACAACTAACCTGGCAACGTGAGCAATATGGCGTATTGCTGTTTGTACTATTTGCCAGTCAGTTCAACGATATTGCTCAATATCTATGTGGACGATTACTAGGCCGGAAATGGTTTAAACGAGGCCTTGCCCCAACCATTAGCCCAAACAAAAGCATTGAAGGCGCTATTTTTGGCAGTTTTTGTGCGGCTATATTGGCTTCGTTTCTAGGATTATTACTCACGCCTTTTAGCTGGTGGGTTTGCTTACTGGCAGCCTACAGCTTGGCTGTGAGCGGTATTGCGGGGGATTTATTAGAATCAGCATTTAAGCGCCAACATGGGGTAAAAGACACTGGTACGATGCTGGCTGGACATGGTGGCGTATTAGATCGGGTGGATAGCTTACTAATTGGGGTGCCGTTATTTACCTTGTTCTACTGGATATTTGGATGAGCGGTCTATTTTTGATTAAGACAATGCTTGGTTAAGCAGGCTTATCTAGCTTACTACGTAATATCCAATTGAGCACAGGCTTAGGTAAATGGTTTAGCGTGCGAGTAATGTAGCGCATCGATTTTGGAAACACGGCCAACTCAACATCGTCGTCAATCGCTTTCATGATATTTGTTACCGCTGTTTGCGTACTCATGATAAATGGTTTGTGACTGGCATCACCATCATTCAAATCACGCAATGCTTGGGTATCGATATAACCTGAAGCAATGCACGTCACTTGAATATTATAAGGGTCAAGCGCCAATCGATAAGCACTGGCCGTCGCTATCATCGCGCGTTTGCTTTTGGCATAAAGACTGGCATAGGGATAATCGAGCGTACCCGCAATGGATGCCAAGCAAATAAGGCTTGGCTTAAGGTTATTAGTGGCGTTGTTGTGAGTGACATCATTGTGAGTAACGTTGCTA
>NZ_JBQSVP010000138.1:0-8124 GCF_052376345.1 Psychrobacter sp. AOP5-GZ1-6
CAGCAAGCATTTAATCTAAACGGCAGTTACACAGAATTCGGGATGGTCTCCCTATGCAGGCGTTCTATAATATTAATTAGCGTTGCACTTGGTGTGTTAATCTAAGTTTTTCTAACAGTGCTTTACATGCGCACTATAAATTGACATAAAACGATTGCATTATAACAACTACCTAATTGAAAATGTACACTTGTAATAATTTCTTATCAATCGCTTATAATAACACTAGAGAAAGGGGCTATATTTGCCTTTATAGCTATGTTATCCGACTTTGTATGAAACTCGTTAAAGCTACAAGCATATTAGGCTGAACGTTATTAAAAACCCGACAAAGGGCATTCAGTAAGTGATTATCTAGCTGACGATCTCCAATTCAAATAAGATTAACTATATAAGGCACAAGAGAACCATCTATACATTTCGCAATGTATCACCTTCGCTTAGCCTACATACGTAGCACTATCAGTTATAAAACAAATAAACTTCTGGTTTTAAATCTCTCTCTTACCAACAAACTGAACAACGGCACTCAACCCTTGATGACGTTTTCCTTCTGACACCATACGCAGCTTTTCAACACCAATAATCTCTGTAAGTCCTCTCAGTTCACTCTGAAAATTATCTAGCGATCCAAAGCGTTCTTTTTGACTGGCTGGTGGACCTCCAACAGCATCAGTCTCCAACTGTCGTTCTGTATAAGCTTCGACGATAAATACGCCGTTTGGCTTTAAAGCAGTGACTACCTGTGTATGTATATACTGACGCACTTTGTCAGGCACATGTGCCCATATAGACACAATGGCATCCCACTTATCTGTACCAAACTGGTAATCAGCTAAATCAGCCACTTGAGTGGTAATTGTCACTCCTCTGTCTTTAGCTAATTGTACCGCTTTGATCAAACCCACTTCAGACATATCCATCGCAGTGACATCATAGCCTTGCTCAGCTAAGAATACAGCGTTTCTGCCCTCACCCTCTGCTAGACATAATACACGCCCGCCTGCAGGTATCTGCTCAAACGTTTCTCTCAAAAAATCATTAGGCTCTGTACCGAAAGCAAATTCTGTGCCACTATAACGTTCATCCCACATTTTAACTGTCCTTTTTCGTTTTATTTAGCTTGTATAATAAAATACTCTACTCACACTGTCTCAGTTTTAGCATCACATCTTACCTGACAGACACCTAGTCAACCTCAATGTTCAATATCTTTACGCCATAATATACCTTTGTATCGCTTACACGCCCTGCACTAAACGTTGAAGAGTAATTCTTAGGACGATAACGAACGATTATTTCACTATCTTTATGATATAACGTGACTTCACAAATATTATTCTTTTCGTTCACTTTTTTACTAGATAAAATGTGTGTTGGAAATATAGCTTCTTCCTTTAGAAAACTTTCGTTAACGAATTGAGATGAGATGGTACTTCGCACCTCATTTTGATAAACATCAGCTAAGCAGTCTCTATTATGATATAGCTTCCATAGGTTTAAGAGCTCACAAACTAAAAAACCAAGAGCAATAATCATGATAATCTTGAGCAAAAAACCATTACTGCCTGTTTGTTCTATACCTTTACCTTTGTTACCACTATTACTCATCTTGCCTCACATGAGAAAAATCCATTTACAAATACATACTTCAGCGGTACTACACCTCCTTACCCCACCTTATCCCACATTTTACTCAGACGTTTCGGTGATACTGCTATACGCGTTTTCATTGGTTGAGCGAAGAGTTGAATACGATACTCCTCCACCATCCAACGATAGTCGCTAATAGCCTCTTTATCCGCACGTCCTGCAAGGCGCTCCATATGTAAATCTAGCGCATAAACGCCATCGAGATCCGCATCAAGATTATGTTCAAGGCGTTCAAGACGAATCTCTAGTGCTTCTAGATAGCGTGGATACTGCTGCCAATGGCTATAGTCCATTCGGTAGACAAAATCAGCCAAATGCAAATCCTCTAGCTGATCTTCGATATCTTCAATAGACTCACCGAATATCTCTCGATCTAACATCAATAAGCCTTGGCGAATACGCTGCCATCGGGTATAGACATTTTTGAGGGTCTTAATCACGCTTTGACCAGTCAATAAAAAGCTACCAGCCACCACTTCTAAGGTTTTTTCATATTCTGCTGAGGTAAACGGCAACTCCTCAGCAAGCGCTACCGCAGTATCATCTGCATTTTCGGGCAAGTCTGTACTATGATCAAACAATATATAGTGCTCTTCAAGCGCTGCATCTAATGCTGCATCGATAACAATCGTTTTGAGCTTACTCATATCACCAAGTGGTGCAAATGCCAATTTAAAAATGCTATCAATTTGACTGGTGAGCTGTTTTTTCTTTGCACCAAGCTTACTTTTAATTAGCGTTAATACCCCGATGCGGTGTGCCTGTAATGCTGCATTAACATCCGTATACTGATGGATTGATACCGCCTCACCTGCATCATCAGCGACCAATGCCGCAAACTGCTTCATCACCACGCCTGCGCTATGATGATTTTTACTAAAGGAAAAGTGCTCGGGAAACACAGTATGCGCGCCTTGCTGCTCATTGACTGCTTGACTGGTTTCACTGGCATGTCGAATCTGTAACGTTTGCAGGTCACGACCTTTTTCGATGATACGGTTTTTATCATCAACGACGCAGATTTGTGGCTGTAAGTAACGGTCAATCGTAGACGGATTAAACTTATCTGGTGTCACTGACATAATGCCGCGACGATTAAGCGCTTGGCAGAGTTGCTTCAGTAGTCCTTGTCCACCAGCAGGTTGTAACTCGTCAAACAAGCCATCAGCCGTATCGGGAATCGGTACGATCTGACGGCGAATGTCTTTGGGTAATGATTTTAGCAACTGTAGTACCAGCTCATAGCGCCAACCCGGCACACCCCACAACAGCTCGATCGCATCAAGCTGCGGCAACGCAACAAGCGGTACGCGAATGGTCACGCCATCATCATCACTTGCTGGATCAAAGACATAACGTAGCGGTAGTTTTAAGTCACCTAGCTTCCATACCTCTGGAAAATCTCCTGTGGTCGGCGCTTGGCTATTAAGTACATCCTCATCAGTAAAGAATAAATGCTTGCTATCTGTTTTTTCGATTTCAGCACGCCAATCTTCAAAAGTTTTACGACTGGCAATGTGTTCAGGGATTTTTTTATCATAAAACTGATACAGCGACTCTTCATCAACCAATAAGTCACGACGACGTAACTTGTCTTCAATGCGCTCAATGTCTGCAATTTTATCCATGTTGTGCTGTAAAAATGGCGCTTGACGACCCAAGTTGCCAGTGACCAAACCATCACGAATAAAAATTTCACGTGACTCGCTTAGATTGACCTGCTCATAATTGGTCAGCTGCTTACTGATAATAATCAAACCAAATAGACTAATCTGCGCGTAGGCTTTGACGCGACCTGTCTTTTTTGACCAATGCGGCTCAAAGTAGTGATACTTCAACAAATCACCAGCAGCGGAGATAATCCATTCTGGTTCAATCTTGGCCACCGTGCGCATAAAGACCTGAGAAGTTTCTACTACTTCAAAGGCCATCACCCATGGTGGTATTTGCTTAAATACTGTACTGGCTGGAAATATTTTGGTTTTTTGCTGGCGAGCTGCGAGATATTCACCACGATTTTCGGTCTTATGAGCAATAGTAGAGAGCAGACCTGTCATCAACGCACGATGCAAGTTGGCGTATTTAACCGCTTTTAGATCTTCGTCTTCGATCGCTGTCGGGTCATTGGTTGTTATTTCAGTAGTCGCTTTTTTATCCGTACCTTTTACATCATTAACATCAGTAAGTTTTAGATCAGTGACCATTTGTACCAGTTGGCGGTGCGTCTGACTCCATTCTCGTACGCGTGGAAAGCTCAGATAGTTTTTCTTGGTAAACTGCTTACGCTGATTGCCAGACAGCTTATTGCCGTGTTCATCTTTTTCGAACAGTGCTTTCCATAGGCTTAAATAAAACAAGAAATCAGAGTCATCTTGACGAAACTCTGCGTGCTTTTGATCGGCTTGTTGGCGCTTATTAGCAGGACGCTCACGTGGGTCTTGTACCGCAAGCGCGGCGACGACTATAAGCATTTCACGAATACAGTTAAAGTCAGAACCTGCAACCAACATTCGCGCCAGCCTTGGGTCAATTGGCATACGTGCCATCTTTTGGCCAGTCGGTGTCAGACGCAGGTGATCTAGACCTTTTTTGGACTTCGATTTATTGGATTTAGTCGCAGAAATAGCTTTATTTTTAGAAGCAATCGCCCCTAATTCATCCAGTAGCTTATGCCCATCCGTAACCAAGCGACTGTCAGGTGGCTCGATAAACGAAAAATCATCAACGCTACCTAGGCGCAAATTGGCCATTTGCAAGATCACTGAGGCCAAGTTAGTGCGTAAAATTTCAGGCTCAGTGAATTCAGGGCGTCCGCTAAAGTCTTCTTCGCTATACAGACGTATACAAACACCTGGCGCAACACGCCCGCAGCGACCTTTACGCTGATTGGCGGCGGCCTGTGAAATCGCCTCGATCGGCAAACGCTGTACACGCGAGCGGTAAGAATAACGAGAAATTCGTGCAAAACCCAAATCAATCACATAACGAATACCAGGCACAGTCAGCGCAGTCTCAGCCACGTTGGTCGCGATAACGATACGTCGGCCACGACCGGATGGCTGAAAAATACGCTGCTGCTCATCGTACGTCTGCCGCGCAAACAAAGGCAGCACTTCTGTATGCCTAGGTCCATGACGCTCTAACACCTCTTGTGTCTCACGGATCTCAGCTTCAGTCGCGGCAAATATTAAGATATCTGCTTGATCAGCATGTCCTTTGTTTTGGGCATCGCCAAAGCATTCTTCGACTGCGGCAACGATGGCGCGTGGCAAGTTTTCTTCAAAATCATCATAACTGTCATCATCAGAGCTGTTTACTGGCTCGTCGGTTAATGGGCGATAACGAACCTCAACAGGAAAGCTGCGACCCTCAACATTAAAGATTGGCGCAGGCACTTTACGTTTAAGTTTGGCATCGTAATGACTAAAGTACTCACTAAAGCGTTTGGTGTCTAATGTCGCTGAAGTAATAATCACCTTTAGATCAGGACGCTTGGGTAGCATTTTTTTGAGATAACCCATAATAAAATCGATATTTAAGCTACGCTCGTGCGCCTCATCGATAATAATCGTATCGTACTTACTCAAAAACCGATCATGCCCTAATTCGGCCAATAAGATACCATCGGTCATAAGCTTGACGACTGACTGTGCCGATCCTTGCTCGTTAAAGCGAATCTTAAAGCTAACGGTATTCCCTAACGGTTCGCCCAACTCTTCTGCAATACGGTTTGCCACGCTTCTCGCCGCTAGACGTCTTGGTTGCGTATGCCCTATCTGTCCAGTAATACCACGCCCTGCTAGCATCGCAAGTTTTGGCAACTGTGTCGTCTTACCAGAGCCCGTCTCACCAGCGACGATAATGACTTGATTATCGATGATTGCTTGTACCAAGTCTTCTGCCCGTTGGCTGACTGGCAGATCAAGGTTTAGCTTGGCTGGCAAGTCAGCAGGAATGCTATCTATACGTGCCTGCACCACCTGCTGTGAGCGGGTTTTTATTTTTTCGTACTGCTCGCGTTTTTTCGTTAACGCATCATTGGCTTTTTCATTATTTTCTTTTTTGCTAGACACGACAGCACGTGCCAGCTCTCGCTCTAGACGGCTTAAATAGTAGCTGTCTTTGGCAAGTACAGGCAAATCGTCAGCTATATGAGATTGAGTAGCTTCTTTATCATTGCTTAGTGTGGCGCTGTTTGATGTGATATTAGAATTTCCGTGAGTTATGCTATTACTTTCTTTATTCGGATTAGTGGTGCTATTGATTTGGCGAGCAGCATCTTCGTTAGATGCTTGTGTGATATTCTTAGAATTATTGGGCATATTTACTTAGGCTATTTATTATTTAAAAGTGTTTAGATTATGGGGGTAATTTGAGTGCGATTCAAGTTGGTTATGATGTTTGGTTACCAACCAAACATCATAACTAAAAAAGCTTTTACTGATATTCAAAGCGTTCAGTCAAAAGGTTTTCAAGCTCGTCAGTCATAGGTTTGAATTTAAAATGCTCTGGTTCCATTTGGTTAACTAAAGCACGCTGACCCTCCTTCATCGAAGTATCCTCACATAAGAAATAATTCATCTCTTTACCAGTAATGGCATTAATAATATAAAAGGCGGTATCACCGTCTCCATACTGTGTCAGATTATAGTAATTATTCGGATCCCGCATAGTGATACTAGTAGCATTGAGATATTCTACATAATAGGCATCTTCAGTAGCTTGCTGTGCTTCTAACTTCAAAGGGTTATCTTGAGTGGCAAAATAGTACTTGAGCATATAACCAATGTCACTATTTACTACATCCAAACGTAAATGCTCACCATCTTCCGTAACACATTGATATATTGTAAAGGGCTCGTACACACGCGGGTTGGTGGTTGTGTTTTCATCTTCCACACTTTCCCATTCCATGCCCATAATAGGGGCATCTAACATGATACCTCCCTCTTCAATCAATTTATAACCTATCGGTACGTCTTGATCATTTACCATAGCTTGAGAGCTTGATAACTCACTGTTATCTTCTATAGCATTTTCAGCCTCGTTACTTAACAATGCTGTCGTATCATCAGATTTTTCTGGTTTATTCTTGTTATTCAAAAACGCTACGGCCACTAGAACAACAAACAGTCCTATTCCTATTCCAATACCTGCAATAATCCACTTAAAAAATCCTTTTATAAAATTTTGCAAACCTGTCCGCCCTATTCTATTTTTATGAATGAGTTGTTTATTCGATAAACTTGTTAATTATCACGCCAATTTTTAAAATTCTTGATACTCAAATAGCTAACATATAGTCAGTCCTAAACAAAAGAGGCACAACCACAAATACGGGTTACATTTTTCTTGCTTGCTGTGCCTACGCAGACAGAGGCGGCTCAAAATGTAACCCATATCGCTGTATTTGCTTTATAGTGGATCGACTATATTCTTTATCTGCTAAATTAGTACCTACTACATCATTGATACCACCTATGGGTTCAATAACCAATTAAAGGTTTGATATCAGAGCATTCACGTTATATATATTATCTATACCTATTTCAAACTAATCATCAATATGTGAAGCAGCATCAAAAGGTGAGTTACTGTCTTTAACAGTAAACTGCTGTGGGCATAAATCGTTTCCTTACAACACACGCCCTGTTCTCAGTGCAAACGCCCAATCCTCACGACCATTCTGTGAGGCCAATTGAGCAGCCGCCTCATAATCATACGGTACCTGAATATGTTCGGTTTGCCAGCACTTCCCTTCCTCGGTATCGACAAAGCTAATGATTGCATAATTTGCATGAGGGGAATAGGTCTGCATTCTGTGAATATTAGGTAAGTCATCTTCGTAGGCAGGATAACCAACACTACCAGTGTTGATAACCATTTGATCAGTCGATAACTTTACCGTACGCGGAATATGGGTGTGGCCACATATGACAACCGCACTATCAATACCACTAAGCAATGCCAAAATATCTGTATCGCTACGTGCTCTCAGTTGACCTGTTTCTATATTTTCTAACAGATAAACCATATCGTCGGTTGGCGAGCCATGGCATAAGTAGATATCCTTACTTAAATGACAATCAAAAGGTAAATCTTGCATCCACTTAATAGCCGACTTAGGCAAGTCTTCGATAATAAAACTTAGTGTTGGATTACCCGCAATATCTGCCGCTGTCGCCTCATATATCTGCCTATCTTGGTTGCCACAAATGGTCATAATATCGTCTCGACATGTCATCAGCAGCTCATAAGTCGCTTTAGGTGCGATAGGTCCATACAAAATATCACCAAGATTGACGATTTGCTCTATATTACGACGTTTTATGTCTGCAAGAACCGCCTCTAAAGCAAAGATATTACTATGAATATCTGAGATTGCAGCGATTGTATTTATATGCTTACTGCTAAATTTTGTCATAGTAATTATCTGCTCTCATCAATAAAGTTTTATACAAATATTATAGG
>NZ_JBQSVP010000139.1:0-8075 GCF_052376345.1 Psychrobacter sp. AOP5-GZ1-6
TCTTTTACATCAATTATGGCTACGTCTGATGCCAGCATACTTTTTAGAACACCACCACTTTTTTTAATATTATTAGTTTTTAACACTACTTGTCTGTGACGCTACTTGAGTTAAGACTTCAATGAAAATAAAGTTCGCTATTAAGCGTCAGTTATTGACGTATGAATGTATCAAGTGGCTTGATAGTTCAAGTGGAACTTGACACACTGCATGGTTTTAACAGACCTTGCTTGCTGGTTTTGAATTCAATAAATTTATTATTTTCGGTAGCCCATTATGGCTGTATCTAAATACTATTTAGGCTACAAAAAGCTTTCTAAAGCTGTTTTTGAATGGCAAGCTGCTGATAGAACATCGCTGCTGGCTTCATTTATGGTAATGGATGTTTTTTCGCATTGGTTGTGGTGTTTATTTGTTTGGTATCAACGCGATGTTTATAGTGCTTTTATTGATATGAGCCTTCTCTATTCGTTGTGGACTGGCGTAACGATGGTCTGTGTTTTTTTGTTATGGATGTCCAGCCGTTTTTCACCAGCCAAAAACCCTCATAACAATTTATATACTTGGCAAGCAGTGCTCATCACTGTTTATAGTGTCTATATTACCTTTATTATAGTCATACTAGGATATAGTAGTTTGGTCACGGGTGTATCCTTGCTTGGTAGTGCGATGTTGGGAATGCTGCTCATACGTCGACGCTATGTTTGGAGAGCTTTTTTAGGGCAGATTATTGCGATATTATTAGTAACACTATTTCCTTATTGTGGCATCACCTTACCCAGTCTGCGTCAAATGAGTGCCATTACTCTTCCTCCTAGTATTCATAGTTATATGACTTATAGTGATATGACAATCATGAAAAACGAAGCATTGAATTGGGAGGGTATCAATTACCTACGTCAATCTTCCAATATTTTGTGGCGTTCTACACATATGTATATGTCGCTACCAAAAGCCATATTTATTATCTATATGTTCCGTACTTTGTTGGTGGTATTAGATAATAGTAGAAAAGAAACCTTGCAACATGCCAATCAAGATGAGCTGACACAACTAAAAAACCGTCGTTATGGTTTGATGCAAATGAAGCAAGCATTGGTGACGATAGAGGAGACGCAAGATATCAGCGTTATTTTATTGGATTTAGATTGGTTTAAGGAGGTCAATGACAACTACGGTCATGATGTGGGCGATCAAGTTTTAATTACAGTAGCACAGACGCTATCACAGTCTTTAACGGACGATATGATTGTCAGCCGATATGGCGGCGAGGAGTTTTTGATTGTACTGCCAGATAAGAGCCATGCCAGCGCTATGGTTATTGCGGAACAATTAAGACGATCTATCGCGGAAAATGTGATTACGGTTGATAATCAAACGACTTTTACTATAACTGCTAGTCTAGGAGTGTATTCGCTGACTTATAAAGAATGTGCCTCTCTTAAGCAAGCGAATCGAGCAGCAGGAAAGACAGAGACAGGATGTGAGCTTGATGAGTCGCAGCCAACCGAATGTTATACTGAAAGCACATTTGATAACCAAACTGAATTCACACAGCTATCTCAGGATATTTGCCAACTATTAATAGGCACTGCGGACAAGGCTCTATATGAAGCCAAGCACCGCGGTCGTAATCAAGTGGTCAGTGCTAATGAGATGTGGGCAGCAGGTGATCATAGGATTAACTCGCTTTATGGTACCTAAATAGCCGATGGTGTTAGTGGTCTCCATGATTGATAGGCCAGTTTTGTCTTTCATATCACCCTTCATTGATTTGATTATCATGTTTGCTAATTGCTAATTGCTAATTGCTAATTGCTTGACTAAGCTTGCTAATACACTTGTGGCAAAGCTACCAGTCGTTAGCGTGAAGCTTAATACCAGTGTTTCCTCACCTTCTTTATCCTGCCATTCCCACGTCAACGCTTCGATAGGTAAGCGTAATGCTCGTCTTTGAGCCTTAATATCACGTTGCTCTAACCCTGCTGCTAGCTGCGTCAATAATGGGCTGTATTTTACAACTTGATGCTCAATATCTGCGGCTACGCTACTGACTTTATCGTTACTCTTGCCCCATAACACAGCCGTTGGATGAATATCGCCAGTGGCTAGTCGTGCGCGTAATGTGTCGTCTATCGCTTCACTGGTGAATATCGATCCTGAACCATCTAGGTTAAATACCTCACCGGCCAAGCCTGTATTCCAGCTTCCATCGCGGACACGCGCTGCCAGTATTTCGTTAAATATCAGGCTGCGTGCAGCAGACAGTTCCATCGTGTTTTGCTCGCGCGGTGCACGCTTGCGTTTACTCTTTTTGGGCTGTGGGCGACTTTCTGGCACTGGACGTGCAAATAGTCTCAAGGCTTCTCTAATATTATTACCATTACGCCCGAAGCGTTGCGGACCAAAATAATTGGGTACACCACTTTTACTAATAGTCGCTAAATGTTGTTCGATAGCTTTCTTTGCAGATAGTAATTGCTCAGGGGTTAAGCGCTCAGTGTCATGCTCTGTAAACTGAATATCACGCAATGTAATCACAAATTGGTTGGCACGATGCGTACCGCGATTGAGTTTTTTGTTATGCCAGTGCTGCGCAAGGATAGTGACAGACTCATTTTCGCCAATGTCCACTGGTGCAAACTCAGTAGGTGGCAATTGCTTTTTGGGTATGCGCAAACTAAACCACTGGGTCGTCAATGCATGACGGTCTTTTAACCCCGAGTAGCCGACGTCACGCAATGGAATGTCTGCCCACTCTGACAATAGTTTGGCCAAATATGCTGTATTCATGCCTGATTTTTGGATATGCAACCATAGATGCTCACCTTCATCCGTAAAGTCTAATGGCAGTACCTCATTGACGATGAAATCTGTCGTTTTAGCTTTATAAGTGGCTTGTTTTAATAGTGGTAGTATCGGCTGCGGTAATTGTGATGTATCCGCGGCGGCAGTGATGTCGATGTCTGCTACATCAGACGTCTTATTAATAAGTGATGTGTGCTCACAATCTGACTGAGAGACTGTGGTTTCTGCGGTTGCTATCGCTGCGGTATTGTTATCTAGAGAAGTCATAAAATAGTCTGTTGTGTTGGTTATCAGTGTTAGGGATAAGTGATAGAAGTGTTGGTTGGCGTCAAGGTTACGTTTTGCAACGCAGTAATCCTATAAAAAAACATCGTGTTTTGGATGCGCTTGTTACTATCTATTAATAAAGTATTATAACCATTAAGGAAGACTTATGACTAAGGCAACGATCAACACAGTCACCATTGATAAGGCTGATATTCCAGATGGTGGCATGAAATCATATAAGCAAGATGACGATAGTATCATTTTAATCACGCGTGACGACAGCACGTTTCATGCATTTGATGGTAAATGTCCACATGCTGGCGCAGATCTAGGTAATGGTTTACGTTGTGGTCATCGTGTGGTTTGCCCGTGGCATCATGCGACTTTTGACAGTCGTGATGGCACGCTATTAGAGCCAATAGCGATAGAGGGATTGACTCGATATACAGTGACTGATGATGGTGACACCTTATTGGTCGATACTTCTGCTCAGATCAATGAGCGTGTTGAACAGGATAAGTTGTCTGATACGCACACCATCATCGTTGGTGGTGGTGGCTCTGGATTTATGACGGCCGACCAGTTGCGTCAGGGTGGTTATGGCGGCAAGATTACGTTGATCAGTAATGAGGACAAGGCCCCTTATAATCGACCATTACTTTCTAAAGCGTTTTTAGCAGGGAATATGCCCGAAGAAAAGTTACTACTTGGCGGGGCAGATTGGGCACAAAAAAACGATATTAAGCTGCGTTTGAATCAAACGGTTAGCGAAGTATTGCCCAATGAGCGCCGCGTAAACATGGTTGATAGTAATGACGACAACGAGACAGTCACAGCTGATTTTTTAGTGGTCGCTACGGGTGCGTCGCCTGCCATACCACCTATTAAGGGTACAGATTTGGATGGTGTCTATACCTTACGCAGTATGGAAGATGCCAAATTAATAAAAGCCGCTAGCCACGACCAGCGAGTGGCTATTATTGGTACGGGTTTTATTGGTATGGAGGTCGCCTCAGCATTAGCGCAGGCAGGTACGACCGCTTCTATCACGGTAGTTGGTCAAGACAATCGTGTGATGGGCAATATCGTCTCAGAAACCGTTAGCAATGCGCTTATCAAGCTGCACGAGGAAAACGGCATCAACTTTGTATTTGATGCGACGGTCAACGAAATCACCAAGATTGACCGTCAAGTTGACAAAGACGATCAGGCTTCTTCAAATGTAGGCGGTGTCACGCTAGCAAGTGGTGAGCATATTGATGCCGACATTGTGATTCTAGGAACAGGTGTATCAGCCAATACCAGTCTATTAGCAGAGGTCAATGATCCAGATGGTGTACAGGTTGATAGCACATTGCAACTGCGTGATGGGGTATATGCATTGGGCGATATAGCCAAAGCTTCAGGTCAAATGGGGCGCATGCGGATTGAACACTGGCGAGTGGCGTTGCAACATGGTCTTGTGTCTGCCGCTGCGATATTAAATGATGACAGTGTCGAGTCATTAGAGGCGCGTATTCCTTTCTTTTGGACCATGCAATATGGCAAGAGCTTACGCTATAGTGGTCATGCAGCGACACCTGAGTACCACATTTTATTTGGTGCGCCAGATACGCTTGATTATATTGAGTACTATTTCGATGATGAAAATGAGGACACGCGGGCTAGTGCGGCAAGTACGCTTGGACGTGACAAAGAGTTAGTTGCCTTCTCTGAGTTATTACGCCGTGGACACGCACCGACACGCGCTCAGCTCAATGCAGGGTTTGATATTATTGAGCAAGCACAGGCATTATCACAATCAGATTAAGACAAGCTCTAGCAATTTGCACACTATCAGTATTATTATTGAGGCTGACTTTATAAATGAAGTCAGCTTTTTTCATATAAGGATAGGAAAATAATAATATGCACAAAGGTTCTGTGTTTTTACGGCAAGCCACATTGGCTGATATTGATGCACTTGAACAACTGTTAAATCGTTGTTACCGTCAGAAAACTGGCTGGACCAACGAGGCTGATCTCATTGGTGGTATTCGCACCACAGCGGCAAGCTTGACGGCTGTTATTAATGATCCTTGTCACTATTTTTTTGTGTATCCAAAGACAACCACAGGCAAACGTGACGGAGATGAAACGGGTGAGTTGTTAGGGTGCATCAATGTTGAGATAAAAATAGATACAGACTTAAACGAAAGCCTTTTCTATCAAGGAGCTGATAACAGTGCTTATATCGGTATGTTTGCAGTGTTGCCTGAGCAGCAAGGAAAAGGCGTTGGTCATCAGATTTTACAGGCTGCAGAAACGTTCGCCAAACATCGTCTACAATCTGACTTAAGCATCTCTGATAATAAAAATTCACGTCTTACCATGTCTATTTTGAGTCATCGTCCTGAGCTATTGGCTTATTATGAACGCCGCGGCTACCAGTTGAGTGGGCATAAAATAGCTTTTCCTAATGATGGTAATAATGGTGAACCAAAGCGTGATGATTTAGAGCTATTAGAGCTAGAAAAAATAGTTAATCCATAAAACACATCTGCATCTGAATTCGGCGTCGACAGTAGGCGATTATGTCGGCTTAACCTTATCTAATATTATTTCTAATGATTAGCGCCAAAAGTATCGAAAGGTCATAAATAATCCCACGCTCAATAATAAAAATGCCACAATGATTAAGCGCTTAAACCAGTTAAAGGCTGGCAGGCGCGTGGCGTTGTCATCAGACATAAGATAAGCGAACAAACACAGTAGGCTTGCTGCTAATGTCATGATCCCAAGACCAATCGGTAATATAAATAAATACACCTGCCACATAATTATCTCTCAACGGTCAGTATTAAGCGCATCATAACAGCAACGTGATTGTGCTGTCTGTATGAAAGTCGCTAAAAACCTTTGGCGCTCGCTATGTGAAAGCGACCAAAGTATAAAAACAATATAGTCATTCCACTATAAAGGTATTACAGCGTCTCGCTTGAAGTATCACATATACACTCGGTTGCCTTGTACTATTCTTGAATTGAATAGGCTATATTAAAAAATAAGCAAATATCGAGAAATTATGTTGGGTTTAAAGTTATAATTATGTATAGTTAAGGTAACTTTATAGATATTTTGGTAGCAATGAGATTAGTGCTGAAAATCAGCGACACTTTGATACATAGTTTCATATAGATAGTACGTGATTATTATTGATAGTTGAGGTGTCTGTAAAACCAGTTTTAAGGTTTATCAAGCGAGTATTGAGTTGATTTTAATCATTGAAGCTGAGCCATGTTTTTATAAGTTATTCATAGTAAAGTCGTTGAGATATATCAAATAAAACCACGTTTATTCTTAGAGGGATAATATGCTAAAAAAAATCGCTTTTTTAACGATTACATCAATACTATTTGCTGGTTGTGCTTCAATACCTACAGAAAATGTTGAAGTATCTAACGTACTCAAGCAAGTGAAAGCCCCAAGTACAGATAATGCTGGTTTATACATTTACCGTAGTAATAGCGTAGTGGGCGCGGCTTTGAAGAAAGATGTCTGGGTGGATGACGAGTGTATCGGAGAGACCGCGCGTGGAACATTCTTTTATCATGAGGTGCTAGGAAATGCAGAGCATAAAGTCTCTACAGAATCTGAATTCTCACCAAATGATCTAATGGTAATGACCAAAAAAGGTCAAAACTACTTCGTCAAACAATATATCAAGCCAGGTCTATTCGTTGGTGGCGCGGGTTTAAAACTGGTTCCTGAGAGCGAAGGTAAAGAGGCGATCGCTGATCTTAAGCTTGGTGTTAAAGGTACTTGTAGTAAGTAGTTTAAAGAGCACTGTTAGATATTTTTTATAAAGGGGCGCTAATGTGAGTTGGCGTCCTTCTTTATTTTATGGTTGCACTAAGGACAGATATGACTTTTATACTCAATAAGATATTCAAGCCGCTTACATTATTGTCGGGGCTGCTAGTTTTACCACTATTGTCCTATCCGGCCTTGGCGCAAACCTATCAAATCCAAGATTTCTCAGACGATTATGATGCAGTCATTGAGGAAATAGAGGGAAAGGAATATGGCTATGAAGCAAATAGCATTGTTAAAATTATAGATAAAAAGACACATAAAACTCTGATTAATCAGCCTGCTAGTATCGATATTGAATATGAGTTGAGCAACAGTGAAGATTATCAATTGGGCGAAAAAATCAGTGCCAATATCGTCAGTATTCCTTATGGTGAACATAGTGTGTTGATCTATGATGATTTTAATTTTGATGGACAAAAGGATTTAGCGATAAAAGATGGGCGCCACGGTTGCTATGGTGGGCCTTCTTATCAAGTCTATCTCAAAAATGATGATAAATTCGTCCTTAGTGAAGGATTTACTGATTTGGCACAAGGCTATTGCGGTTTTTTTGGTGTAAATAAAGACAGTCAAACTTTGTATACGATGACTAAGAGTGGCGCAGGATGGCATCAGTATTCAAAGTATAAAGTGATCGATAATAAGCCAGTGGCCGTACATGTGCTTGTAGAAGAATATAATCCAAAACAATTAATTTCTATCACCGAGAGCACAAGAGTGAATGGTGAAATGGTAGAAGACAGCTATGAGGTGTTACCTGAGTACGATAACGAAAGCCACGATGGGACATTGCCTTTCATTTATAAGTTGGATTTAGATAACGGTAAAAAAATGGTCTTAAATAACACTTATAACGAGGACGGTGATCAGCTGTACTATGCTTTTGCGGATAAAGACGACAGAATCGAGCTGTATTATGATGGGCTATTTGTCTATGATAAATCTAAACAAACGCTTAGCTTTCTCAATAAGCCTGTGGTTTATCAGATCAATAAGCAAGGCATTACAGTGAGACAATCTAACAAGAGCGTTTTACTCAAGTCAGTGCCACAGAGCGAGCAGGGCAGTCTAGAAAATCTTGCGCAGTTTAATAATGTGAGAATTAAATAATTCTTAGATTAACACATGAAGTGCAATACCAAATT
>NZ_JBQSVP010000140.1:0-8013 GCF_052376345.1 Psychrobacter sp. AOP5-GZ1-6
TAAAGCACTGTAGAATAAATAGAATACCCACCTCAATTGTAGCCTTACTGTTGTATCGTACTGAGCAACAGTTTATACACAAACGCTTTCGCGCTATAATATTGGTTTGTACTACTCTTCTCAGATATATAGTCGATAAACTACTAAACCTATACAGCGTTAGCCTCCTTAGATGTACTACTAGTACAGTCTGTAGTCGGCAACCTTGTATCCACTTTAAAGTTCTTTGACTACAAAAGACACGTTACTATTTCTTTATAGGACTATGCCATGTTTGCTATTGCTTCCAGTACTATCACCAGTTGGGGACTGTATGTCTTGTTGCCCATATTCATCGCTTTCTTGTTTTTTATTATGTGGGATATCTCGAAAGAGTCTCAAGCTGGACGCGCTGGTACATTTTGGATTTTCGTCGCGCTTGGCGCAGGCTGTGTAGGCTTTATCATTAAGCTCGTCATGGAAGTCGCTTTCAAAAAATGGTTGATATAGTTAGGGCTTGTCAGCTTCTATGACTTCACTGACATAGCTTGGCATGTCCCATGCACCGCCCAACTGAATCATTCGGCATAGTCCAGTGCCGATAGCCTTTGAGTTAACAAAGCTACTCCCATTCCAAGTCCATTCTTTGAGATAAATGCAATCTCCTAACCCTCGACCTCTGTGTCCACTGATTATCTGACCTTCATCATAACTACCACCCGAGTAAGTTACTAAGCTAGGTTTGCTGGGGATTGCGTCGTCAATGACCCAGAATCCTATGCCTTCATTGTATGCACCGCGCCAACAAACATGACTGGCAAGGGTATATTTAGCGTTTAATGCCGTCAACGTCCAGTCACCATCTCTAGACCATTTCTCATCTGAATTTAGGGCATAGCACTCTTCCTTTAATTCATCGTTAGATTCAGTAATAATCCAATTTTCAATATTTGCTCGCCAGTAATCCATTTTGGTCAAATCAATATTAGGATTTGAATCTTCTGTGGAGTAAACGGGAGCAGCAACTATTTTTGGGATTGGTATTGCAGACTTAGGCGTCATGGACGGCTGATTATTTTTACTGACTAATGCTAGCGGTGTACCCACACGGCCTTGACTTTCATCTAACTTGAGTAACACTGCTGATAGACCGCTGTCGCTGACATGCCAGCGATATGGCCCAGATCGAAATTCTATCTTAGTATTTTGTTTAGCCCGAGCCAGTAATTGCTGAGTTTGACCCGTGCTTAAATCTCCAGATAAGGATGCTGAATCCAGCTCTACCATTCCATATTTTTTATCATTCAGATAAAGTGATACACGCGAACCGTGGCTTGCCAGCCAAGCGTTCGCAGGTGAGGTCTCTACATCATCTACATTCTGTAACTTGAGTTTAGCTTTTACAGCGCTTTCTTTGGGAGTTACAGTGAGTAATATCGTAGCCCCTCCGCTAGCAGTGCCATCTTCGCTATAACCTGCTGCGCGACAGGTCAAAGTATTGTCACAAACCACTTGCCAATTGTCTTTTACAAAGCCTTCACCTTCAAAAGGATCGTCATAAACGTCACTAGCATGGACGGCGGTCATTGCTAAAAATATGGTAGCAGCGCTAAACATTGTCTTCGTAAGCTTGTCTTGACTAATAAGCAGGGTATTTTTCATAATAAGCTCACTTTTGAATCATTGTCTTGTCTGGTAATACAGAAGTTGGTTGATATAGTTAGTGCTTATCAGCTTCTATGACTTCACTGACATAGCTTGGTAAATCCCAAGCACCACCAGCAAAACCGCGACACATTCCTGAGCTAGAATCTTCTGATTTGGCAAAGGTTTCACCATTCCAAACCCATACTTGTTTATTCCAACAGTCACCTAAACCTCGGTCTTTATGCACAGCCCAAATCTCACCATCATGATAACCATTGCCTGCAGTGGTAATTAGCGGAGGGTTACGAGGGTTTTCATGGTCTATTAGCCAATATCCGCCAGCTGCATTATAAGCACCCATCCAACAACCATGACTCGCCAAAGTATGATCATCATCTACTGGTATAAAATCCCAACCAAGCATACTAGAACCATATTCAGCCATCCGTTGATATGCCTCAGTTTTCGGGTTGACCAGTTCACAGTCTCCCATTTTCTCTTCCGAACCTACTAAAAGAGGGTCATTAATATTTACCCATTTATCAATATTATTTTCAAAATATGACAGCCTTGCAGCACTCAGCTGTTTATTGTCTTCATCTGAATAAGCAAATGCTTTGTTGATCACAGGTATGGGTTTAGCAGATTTTGGCGTTTGCTTGCTAGCATGGTTTTTACTCACCAATGCTATTGGCGTGCCTACTCTGCCTTGCACATCATCAAGTTTGAGCAACACGGCTCCCATACCTTTGTCACTGACAGTCCAGCGATGACTACCTACTCTTACCTCTATTGTTGTATTCAGGCGAGCGTGACGAAGCAATTGCTTAGTTTGATTTTCATCTAACATATACCTAGAATCATCATCACTTCTACTATTGATAACGCCGTAATTTTTGTCATTTAGCCATAACTCGGTATGGCTAGATTCATTGCCAATACTAACATCTAAGCTATCATCAGATGATGACTGGTAAAACTCATCATCTGAATGGATAAAGTCTACATATACTTTTGGCAACGCTTTTTTTGGCTCTGCAACCATTAATATCGAGACTGGACCGCTACCAGCACCTTCCTCGCTATAACCCGCAGCACGGCAAGTCAAGGTGTTATCACAAACCATTTGCCAATCATCTTTAACAAACCCCCAGCCTTCAAATGGATCGCCATAAGCGTCTGACGCCACAGCGGGTAGCGACAATAAACTGATCGTCATCAAAGCCATTATTTTTTTCACAGTCATGCTTCCTTGTTTTAGTGGCTAGTTATATTGATTAATGATGTCTCTACTTCCCTGAAAAACTATCTTTTGGCAATCAGTGTCGCACGCATCGGGGCGGGATAGCCTTCCATAGTTTTAGTCGAGTCATTAGGATCCAAGAAATCTGCTAGCGAGTGATAGGTCATCCATTCTGTTTTGCGCTGCTCATCCGTCGAAGTCACTGCTACATCGACGCAGCGTACGTCTGAGAATCCAACTTTTTCTAGCCAGCCAGTTAATGCTGCGACTGATGGCAAGAAATACACGTTATTCATCTGTGCATAACGGTCATGTGGCACCAGTACGGTATTGGCATCACCTTCAATCACCAAGGTTTCTAGTACCAACTCACCACCTTTGACCAACTGACCTCGGAGCTGCTGTAGATGCTCAAACGGTGACTGACGATGATAAAGTACGCCCATGCTAAACACAGTATCAAACAACTGGCTATGCACTGGCAAGGCTTCTAGCGGTACTGGAATGTAATGCGTACGGTAACGACCTGTACCATTAGAATAAGTATAAGCATCTGCTGTACCAACGAAATGACGAATCGCCATAAACTGATGATAAAACAAGCAAGAAGGATCAACGATAATGACCGTATCCGCCCCTGCTCCTGCCATACGCCAGCCGTGATAACCAGAGCCACCGCCCACATCTAACACACGACGGCCTTCTAACCCACTCAAATGCGGCGCAACTCGCTGCCACTTCCAATCACTGTGCCACTCGGTATCTATCTTAATACCTGACTCATCATCGCCAATTTGACTACCGATCTGACCACCAATTTGAAAAGGCCCTTTGCGCCATGGCATTAACTGCTTGAGCAGTGCCATTGTTTGTTTACGCTCAGACTCACTTAGATTTGCCTCAATCGTCAATATGTCGCTGTTTAGATCGACATTATTGACGGTTAATGTAGGTAAACGAGCAACTGATGCTTGATAGGCAGGCGCATGCGCGTAGTTGGCTTTGTCTTTGATAGCATTTAGCCATGTTGGTAATTGCTTCAGCCACTCATAAGCGATTGGCTGCTGCTGCGCCAGCTCTAGCAAGGTTAAATATAGTTCGCGTTCGGCGTTGATGATAGTGTCGTTGAGCATAAAAGCAGGTTACCGTATTGGTTGAGAAATAACTGTGTAAAAAGTAAGGATTATTTAAAAGCCACCACAGACACAAAGTTCAAAAACTGAAACCACGTCAGATGACGCTTAAAACCAACATCGCTCAACCTTGCATGATGCTCGTCTAAGGTATCAGTGATAAGGACGTTCTCTAGTGCATTACGCTTACCGCTGATTTCCATCTCCGTATAGCCGTTGGCGCGTTTAAAGTCGTAATAACGCTCCACCAACCACGCATCGTACTGCTCATCAAATGCGTGAGTTTTTTCAGTTAGCACTAATATGCCGCCTTCGCTCAGTGCCGCATAAATCTTCTCTAATACCGCCACTCTATCAGCCGCTGGTAAAAACTGTAGCGTTAAGTTTAAAATCACCATGTCGCAGGGTTTGAGCTCCACATCGCGAATGTCTGCCGTGATCACTTCGATATCATGTTCAGGATAATTCTCACTAAGTAACGTGGTCGCCTCTGTCGTCATCGCTGGTGAGATATCAATCGCTTTAATCTGCAAATCTTGTGGCTCAAACTCGCCTGCCAATGTCATGCTCGCAGCACCCAGTGAGCAACCCAAATCATAGATACGGCTAACGCGCTGACCGCTATCGCTCTGCTGACGATACTTACAATGACGACGGGCAAAGATAGGGAGCATCGCGAGCACTTGACCATAACCGGGCACGCTACGACGTATCATATCGGGGAAACAAGCCACCACCTGCTCATCAAATGAAAAGCGCGCCGCTTTATCCAGCGGTGTGGTAAATAGGGTGTCATGTTTGATAGTAGGCTTGGATTGGCTCATGGTGCGACTCATTTTTAGATAATAGAACTTAAATTAGGAAATATTTGGCGATTTTGCTCGTCATTATTAAGCGATAACAAAGCAACGTATAGGTCATTCAATTTAACAAAGGTACAAGGCAACCGAGTGCAGATGTATCGGCAATACTTCAAGCGAGGTTAACGCTGTCACTTGTTTATAGTGAATGTTCTATAGCAAAAACCCATTATAACATTACTGTTTGTTACTTATCGCGTTTGGCTCGCCTGCTAAGCTGATTAAGTAGTGCTAAAGGTAGTGAGGCGTTTAAAAGAAGTATTGAAAAATGAAAACATCACAACCAAATACAGCACTTAACTCATATTTATAATAATAGGAAAAATTATGCAAACGATCGTATTAGGCGGTGGCTGCTTTTGGTGCACCGAGTCGGTATTTTTATCGGTAAAAGGCGTGCAATCTGTCGTATCAGGCTATATGGGCGGCGATGCTGTTTCTGCCAACTATGACGCTGTCTGTAGTGGGTCGACTGGTCATGTCGAAGTCATCAAAGTCGAGTTTGATGAGTCTATCGTCCCATTAGAGGTAATACTCGATGCCTTCTTTGCCACCCATGATCCCACCACGATGGATCGCCAAGGCAATGACGTTGGTAGCCAATATCGCAGTGTGGTGTTTTATACCGAAGACAGTCAAAAACCGACCGTTGACCGCACTATCAATAAACTACGCGATATGGGTGTTAATGTCGTCACAGAAGTACATCCTGCCGTTGAGTTTTATCAAGCAGAAGAAGTACATCAAGACTTCTTTAACAGAAACCCAGGACAGGCTTACTGTAACTTTGCAATACCACCAAAGCTCGCCAAACTGCGTAAAGAGTTTAGCCAATATATGGTGAGTTAAACACTGAAAGTCGTCCTATCTACTTTAAAAGCCAAGGGTTTGTACGCTTGGCTTTTTTATTGCATTTAGCGGTATGATAGTGCTGATATATTGACACTACAGAGAATATTATATGAATTCTGAATTTTGGCAAACTCGCTGGCAAGAAGGTCGTATTGGCTTCAATCAAACTCACTTCAATTCATTGCTAATGAAATACTTTTTAGCTTTAAAACCACCTGTTGGCAGTCGGATTTTAGTACCTTTATGTGGCAAATCGATCGATATGGTTTGGCTAGCTGGACAAGGCTATGACGTTATTGGTATTGAATTGATAGAAACAGCCGTACAAGCATTCTTTGCCGAGCAAAATATACAACCTACTGTCCATCAGCATGCAGACAATCCAACAATCAAATACTATCAAGGCCAGTTGTCGGGGCAAACCATCACTTTATGGGTCGCTGATATTTTTGGCCTGACAGCGGAGGATATTGGTAGTGTTAATGCTGTCTATGATAAAGCCGCATTGATTGCCCTACCAGCTGATATGCGCGTACAGTATAGCGAGCAGATACGTAAAATTAGCGGCAAAGCTTCACAATTATTAATCACGCTTAATTATGACCAAAGTAAAAAAAATGGACCTCCTTTTTCTATCAATGGCGAGCAATTACAGCAATATTATGGCGATCACTATCAAATTACCGAACTCACTAGCGAATCGGCTTCTATAGGCTCCGCCTCTGACTTAACCGCGACAGAGCATGTATGGTTGTTAAACGATAAATAGAATATACTTCGCGACTACCAAAGCATAAATGAGCGTCCTGATGAAAATTTTAGTCAGCATGATAAGCTTAATCGCGTTTTTGCTGGTTGCACTACCAGCACCACTTTATAAATTCGGTATTGTAGAGTTAGGCACTGCCTTTACAAGCTTTAAATTTGGTCTGGTCGTTGGTATTGCGGCACTCGCACTATAGTCAAATCCATATAAATCCGCTACATCGTCACCCTCGCTGACCATACTAATGTATAGCTTGCACTCGGTTTCCTTGTATCGAAATTATTTGAACTCAACTATATTGGCGATTCAAGTTGTATTTAAACGTAAAACAGTCAGCCTTGCTAGTGCAGCAATAGCTGTTATATTTTTTGCAATTGCTATCGCTCTACCACTCGGTATGATGAATAGCGCCAAAAGCGTACCGCCAATTCATGACATTTCAACCGATCTGGTGAATCCACCTGAGTTTATCGCGATTGCGCCATTACGTGCAGATGCACCAAATCCAGTTGAATATGCTGGCGTAGAAACTGCTGAACAACAGCGCACTGCCTATCCTGACTTGCAAACGTTGACCTACTCTCAATCACAGCCTGAATTGGTTGAAGCATCCAAACAAGCCATTGAAAACTTAGGTTGGGAGCTTGTCAATACTGATGCTGACAAAGGCATCATTGAAGCCACAGATACCACCACTTGGTTTGGTTTCAAAGATGATGTGGTACTTCGTGTAACCGATAATGGTGGCGAACGATTGGTCGATATCCGTAGTAAATCACGTATCGGTAAGAGCGATATGGGTAAAAATGCAGCGCGTATTCATAGCTTGATAGACGAGTTGGATGGAGTTTTGGGAAAGTAGTTGGGTTAATCTATTATTAGCTAATTAAGTATTTACATTATTTGCTTTCAATTTTTGACTATTCCAAGTTTCTAAGACAAATAAAGCCAAGCTATGAGCAGAATTTACAGCTAGCCTAGCATGTCGCGGTTCTGGTTTATACATTTGTCTTCCTTGTCCATGCGCTGAACTTCCGTGTGTTCTAAGTGCAGATATTCCATCAACAATTGAATGCATACCTGACAGTACTTTTTTCAAATCGTCATCTTGTAATTTACTAGGATCAAAATTTAAGTCTTTACTAACTGCTTTCCACAGGAACCTTAGAGTCTGCTTATTTGGCAAAGATAATTGCTCATCCTCAATATAAACTTTACAAATAGATTCTAGTATATTACAAGCAGCAGATATTGCTTCTAGTGGATCGCTATCTACGTTTTTCAAAGCTCTTTCGAATTCTAAATTGATAGCTGAGACATCTTTCTCTAAGATTAAGTCTTTCAAACTCTGACTAGACACTGTACCTCCTGTAGAGATAGATCCGCCTTGAACATAGCTTAAGTTATATCTAGCTAAAAGCTTAAGCAGCTTTTCTTTAAAATCACGATTTATCTCTAAGCGTTGCCTAGCGAAATTATCGTAAGATAGAACTTCATCTTCTTCTGGTAGCTCTATATATTTTTCCAATAATT
>NZ_JBQSVP010000141.1:0-7976 GCF_052376345.1 Psychrobacter sp. AOP5-GZ1-6
TTTGCAAGAAGCGGCACCGTTATATACTGACAAATTCCCAGTGTGGTCTGAACATACCAGTGCCATGCATCAGTATATGATCTGGATGGCATTGTCCAGTTTAGATATCGGTGCAAACTTACAGCATTACAATCCTATCATTGATAGCAAAGTTGCTGATGCTTGGAGTGTGGACAAGAACTGGGAATTGGTTGCACAAATGGTATTTGGTGCGATCGAGCAGCCCGCAGGTGACAAGGCGTTTAAGCCTGTAGATGAACGTTTAAAAGTGTTCGGCTAATAAGTCCTAGCGTTGAAGATAGTAAAACCAATGAACCCGCTATGATATATATTCGTAGCGGGTTCATTGGTTTTATTGTGTGACTTAAAATCTTATTTTCAAGTCACCACCAACCTCATTAATTGCGTGCTGATGTAACCACCAAACGTCCCAACCGCATAGCCTAATATACCCAAAAACACTCCCACTGGCGCAAGTGAGGGGTGAAATGCCGTGGCCACAATTGGCGCTGATGATGCGCCGCCAGTATTGGCATTAGACCCAACCGCCAAAAAGAAAAATGGCGCTCGTATCATTCTAGCAACAGCAAAGATAATCACGACGTGAATACTCATCCATAACAGACCGATAAGCAGTAATCGCCATTGTGAGACAATACCAGCCAAATTAATTTGCATACCAATAGCAGCAATTAGTATAAAAATGAATACTGTACCGATTTTTGAGGCACCAACATGGTCAAGCCTGCGAATCTTGGTAAAAGAAAATATCACGCCTATTAATGTAATAATGACCACCATCCAAAAGAATGAACTGGCAAAGCTATACTGTACCGCCCATTTGTATGGCGCAAAAAAACCTGCAATTTGTCCACCAACAAAGTGCGCGACCCCAACCATGGCAAAGCATAATCCAAACATCACCATCAAATCGTTGATAGTTGCTGGCCGGGCATGATCGCGATCATAGCTTTCGACCGCTTTAATGACCTTATCGATACTGCTGGTATCCGCTCGCAAAAACCGATCTATCTTGTCACTGTGTTTTGCCATCACCAGTATGGCCAATAGCCATAGCGAAGCATTGGTCGCATCCACCAAAATCATCATACCGAATAAATCGTCACTGACTCCAAATAGCTCCTTCATCGCTGCTTGGTTGGCTGCCCCGCCGATCCAACTGCCTGCCACTGCCGAAAACCCACGCCATAAAGTATCATCGGTAAACATCGCAGGTGATATCCATTTAGCCACGCCCAAACTGATAGGACCACTAATAATAATAGCGATACTGGCCGCAAAGAACATAGCAATGGCTTTCCAGCCTAAGCCTAATATTTTTGGCACATCCATTGACAGTGTCATCAGCAGTAAACTGGCTGGTAGTAGGTACGTGGCAGTGAAGCCATAAATCTGTGAGCCAACACCATCAGCAAATACACCCAAACTATTTAAAGTGGCTGGTATAAAGCAGCACAAAACAATACCTGGTAGTACGGCATAAAACCGCTGCCAGAACTTGCCAGGTAACCCTTGGGTATAAAACACCAAACCGATAATGGCCATAATAACGCCAAAAGCCAATGGCAGACTATCAATTGCTAAATGAGAGAGGTCTAGCATCCCATAGCTCCAATGCAGAAGATAAAAACCTGCCAGTATAGACAAGCAAAAAAAGTCACGCAATGGCAAATGCCAAATCATTAGACACAAAAAAGCCAGATAACAAGTATCTGGCTTTTTGATGCCGAATTATACGATGTCATGCGATTAAATTAATCGGTCTTATTCAACCATTTATTAACCGTTAATAATAGCGTTATTACGAGTTGTTACCACGGTTGCCACCGTTTGAGCGACCTTGGCCACGGCTGTCAGAACGACCTGCTGGGCGACCTTGGCTACCGCTTGGACGACCGCGACCAGATGCAGCGCGATCACCGCGTGGAACACCATTGCCATCACTACGGCTAGGACCACCAGTACGTTTACCTTGATAAGGCTTGCCACCTGAACGCTCATTTGGCTTACCTTTATAACCACTGTCATTGCTAGCACGTTGACCAGTTGAAGCACTATCGCTTGAACGACCACGGCCTTGACCATTACCACCACCGTTAGAGCGACCAGCATAACCACCACTTGAACGACCACGACCACCGCCGCCGTTAGAGCGACCACGACCACGACCACGGCCACGACCTTTGTTTTCGCTAGGTACGTAAGTTTTCTTAGCTTCCATACCCTCGATGACACACACTTCCATCTTACGATCTAGGTAACGGTTGATAGCAGCTAGTTGTGGACGATCATCCATGCTACATAAGCTGATAGCAACACCAGTACGACCAGCACGGCCACAACGACCGATACGGTGGACGTAATCTTCAGTCTGACGTGGAAGGTCATAGTTGATGACGTGCGAGATAGCTGGTACATCTAGACCACGTGCAGCAACGTCAGTTGCCACTAGAATTTTACATTTGCCATTACGCAGGTCTTGAACAATACGGTTACGCTTGCTCTGTGGCAAATCACCGTGTAGGAAGCTTGCTTTATGACCAGCTTCTTGTAGCTGTTTTGCTAGCTTTTCAGTACTGCGCTTAGTTGCAGCAAAAATAATGATTTGATCCATTTCTTTTTGGCAAACAATTTTGTCAAGCAATCTGTTTTTATGATCGAAATCATCACAGTAGTATACTTTTTCTTCGATGTGCGCTGATTCAACTTTGATAGATACACGCTCAGGGTTTTTAGTGAAGCTAGCAGCGATTTTACCTACTGGGCCATCCCAAGTTGCAGAACACATGATGGTTTGACGATCGGTCGGTGCTGCGCTCAAGATATCACTGATATCATCTGCAAAACCCATGTCTAGCATGCGATCAGCTTCATCAAGTACTAGCACTTCAAGATTTGATAAATCAACACGGCCAGCCTTGATATGATCTAATAGACGACCAGGTGTTGCTACGATTACCTGAACGCCTTTTCTTAGCGCTGTAATCTGACCATTATATGGTGCCCCACCAACCAATGGTACACAGAAGAGACCACGCATATCTTTAGAATAAGTACGCACACTATCATGTACTTGCTGAGCAAGCTCACGCGTTGGTGTTAGGATAAGTGCTTTGGTTAGTTTATCAAAGCTAGTGGCACGGCTTAAACGATCAAGTACTGGGATGACAAATGCGGCTGTTTTACCACTACCCGTTTGTGCTGATAATAATAAATCGCGGCCTGCTAGAGCAAAAGGAATAGCCTGTTCTTGAATAGGTGTGGGATTGGTATAACCACTGCGATCAAGCGCGGTAAGAATCGGCTTGGCAATATTAAGTTCAGCAAAAGTGATTTTTTCTTCAGCAGCGTCAGGAGTAGCCGCTTGAGCATCAGTATTTGGGGTGTCAGTATTTTCGATGATGCCGTTTTCAGCGGCGATTGTAGATAAGATGTCAGTCATAGTAATCCTTGGTAAGTATAAGCTGCTGTACATTCAGCAAGCTTGATGCATACCACTGATAACCGTTCACCACGCCGCTTTTATTAAAGAACTACCGAGCCACATAATTGTGTCGGTAGTCAGAAACTCAGCCAATAAAACTGTCGTTTCTATAATAAATGCGTTCGTGCTGTCTGACGTATTTTGGTGGTAGTGCCGAGTGTCTTATCCTTGTCTGATATAGGCATATTATTAATGCTTTATCCAAAGCAAATAAACGCTAATAACAACCAATCTAATCCATAATAATGGAACAGTAGATAAGATATGAGTCAAAAATAACTAGCAGTGCTATTAAATGTTATTTAAGTACACAAAATCATCGGCAACAATTACTTATGGTCATCCTAGACCCAAAATCGCAGGCGATGTTATCAATCTCATAATTCACGAAAGCCCTAGCTAACGTGGCGACGTAGTATATCACAATAAAATTACATCTGTACCTTTTTTTTGATAACCATAAAAATAACCTTGGCTATCTTAAACTTCTGGTTTATTGTGTTGTTTTGACATCTGTAATATAAGTAGGCAATTGCCACGCACCACCAGCTTCAATCATACGACACAGCCCAGTGCTACCTTCATGACTTTTTTCAAATGTCTTTCCTGTCCATATCCAGTCGATTTTGGTTACGCAGTCACCAATACCTCGACCTTTTTGTACAGAGCTTATCTTACCTTTGTCATAACTAGTGGCATCAGTGGTCACTAATTTTGGGTTATAAGGTTTACTATCATTGATGACCCAAACACCTGAGCCTTTGTTGTAAGCACTCGTCCAACAATCATGCTGGGCTATTAATTGTGAGCCATTTAGACGATTAACTTGCCATGGTGATTTATCTGATAAGCTTGGGCAGTCACTGTCAGCATCTTTCATGGTTTCTTTCATCAATGCTGCCAGTTGCGAGGACTTCATCACAAACTTTTTCTTATTACTTGCCACTGCATTTGGCTTAGGCATGACAAAGCGTAAAACTGGGGCAGATTTTGGTGATAATACACTGCTGTTAGATTTAACTGCATCAGTACGGTTAATAAGGGCGCTTGATGTTCCTACTCGTCCTTGGACTTCATCTGCTTTAAGCATAACGGCATTGGCGCCTCTATCAGATAGCTGCCAACGTGAGTTGCGTAGTACTAGCTCAATATTACTGGATTTGGTTAGTGCCTCTAACAATGCTGTCACTTGTGCTTCAGTAAGCTCAGCACTACCTGCTGTAGTCGAAAATGGTTTGGTTTCACCATGATCTTTATCATTGATAAACAATGATATACGATGACGGTTGCCCAATTGCATCAAGGCCTTAGAGGAGCTATCTTTCGCACCCCCAATTTTAACTTTGCCGTCCACACTAGCATTTGCCCCTGCGCGGCGTGTGAGTAATATAGATATAGGGAATTCGCTATTGTTTTCTGCTTGATAGCCTGCCAATCGGCATGTTCGAGTGTTGTCACAAACAACTTGCCAATCTTGACTGGTCAGCTCAGCACCTGTATTTGCCAAACTTGCTGTACTAACTAAAGCAGTACTGATAGCTGTAAACAGTGATAATCGTATTTTATTTTTTATCATGAATGTGTCTTTTTTATTTTTTTAACATTATATCTTAAGTGAATCATGCCGTTGAATTGTCATAACTGATAAGTACTTCTATCTTGATAATTCTGAACAACTTTTATCTAAGTGTGGTCAATATTGCGGCGAACACTAGCTATTTTCAGTGCTTGCTTTTCCCATTTTTAGTTATCACTCTTAATAATCATTACTTATTAATAGATATTATATAAACAACTACTAATAAGATAGTCCCTGCTATATTAGCGTATTAATGTTTCTGTCCATCATAATAATGTACTATTATGTAAACGCAAAAGTCTATGATTACATCAATGTAAACATATATAAGTACAGAGCAACCCTAATACCCATATTGATTTAATGAGGCTAGGGTCTGTTAAATATTCAAATGTAGTATTGCCCTCCACTCGAGCATAGCTCTCGCCTTGCAAACAGGTAAAGCGCTGCTGTCATGGCTTAAGAATAAAACAAGCCTTGCTATAGACAAATATTATTACTCAGCTTATTTATTCGATGGGTTTTAATGATAATTCTACGGCACGCTTAACGGCTGGACGCTCAGCAACCATATTTGCCCAACGCTTTACATGGATATAGCTATCTACTTGTAAAAATTCTGCAGCATTATAGAGCTTACCGAGCACTAGCTGACCATACCACGACCAAATAAGCATATCCGCAATATTATAATCAGCCTCGTCATTACCGCACATGTATTTATTATCTTTTAAGTGCTTATCGAGTACATCTAACTGACGCTTAGTTTCCATCGTATAGCGATTGATTGGATACTCAAGTGGTTCAGGTGCGTATGCATAAAAGTGTCCAAAACCACCACCTAAGAAAGGCGCGCTACCCATTTGCCACATCACCCAAGATAGACATTCTGCCCGTGCTCTGCCAAGTGACGACGGTATAAATTGACCAAACTTTTCTGCTAAATACATTAAGATAGCACCAGACTCAAACAAGGCAACAGACTCATTATTAGAGTGATCGACCAAAGCAGGGATTTTTGAGTTAGGATTTATGGCGACAAAGCCTGAACCGAACTGATCGCCTTCTGAGATATCGATTTTATAGGCATCGTATTCAGCGCCTTTGATACCAAGCTCAGCCAATTCTTCTAATAGTATGTTTACTTTGACGCCATTTGGTGTATTTAACGAATATAACTGTAATGGCGCATTGCCCACAGGTAATTCTTTATCATGACGCGCGCCAGCTATTGGGCTATTAATACTAGCAAACTTACCACCACTTTCTTTATCTTGTGTCCAAATCTTAGGCGGTACATATTTATTATTGTCTTGACTCATAACATATCCTATTACTTTTTGGTTGTGATAGAACTTACAGTAGCACATTCACCGCTATAGGGTTGAAAAGTGAAATAATCAGTAGAATAACTGCCTACAAACTGGATGATATCAATACCGTATTTTTGGTATGGGTTACCTGTGCTGATATCACCCGCTACATGAGCAGCTTTCACATTGCATTGATAGCCATCATGATTGCAGTGACATACTATATTGTTCTTATAACCAAAATTCTTTATATCGGCGTTTATGATAGCACTTTGTTGTGTGAGACCTTGGACTTGCGACCCTTTATGAGAGCTTACGTAAACAACTCCTACTATGTTGGTATTACGAGTATTGTTTATTTGCCATTTAATGGCCTCATAAGAGCTTAAGTATAATACTACCGGTTTGGATATAGCTGGTATATCTAGCACGACAGCTTGATTATCCGCCTCATAAACACCAGCGTATAATGCTACAACATCTGGGTATCGCTGCTTGATGGTGGATAAAATTTGATTTGGGTCTTCAGCTTGTTTAACATTATCCATAGGACTGATATCCATTGCCACATCTGTTGTATGCCAGCCATTGCGGTATTCAACTTCGACAATATGATTACCAGCTGGTATATATACTTTTTGCATATCATCACCGCCTTTGTTGTCCTCAATGATAATATGTTTATCGATAAGCACCCGTGCCCTAGAGTGACTTTTACTCATCAAAACTTGATAAAACCCCGATTCAGGTACGCTTAACGAGCCTACCCAATATGCCATGAATTTTTCTGATGGTATATTTTTAAAGTTACTCCAACTATATTTTTTTGCCACTCCTGTGACGTACCCTCTTTCTATTACCTTCGATGGATTATCTGAATGCATATAAAAAACTTGATAACCCCGATGAGGAATATCATGATTGAACTGATAAGTATCGTTCCACGTATTAAAGGCTAATGGGAAGTTATGTAAATGGCTATCAAACGTGATGATATTATCGTCTTCAGCACCTGTTTCAATAGGCGGCAGAATGACTGTTTCAAGAAGGATCTCACTATCTTTTTCAATCTCAATCTCAATATTGTCATCTATGTTTGGAGTTACTTTAGGCATCTCTGAGTATCCATCACATGCATTTAAACTAAACATATTTAAAAAAGCCAGTTTTTTACCAGCTTCACTAAAGTCACCATCAAAAAATTCCGAGATGACTTCCTCCAATAAGTGCCGTTTAGTTTTTTTTGAGTCCCTACAACCATCTGTCAGAATATGAGTACCGTTTACTGTATTGTCAGCAGAATAGCTGTCGTTGGTGGTGGCAGCGGGGTTGCCAGTTTCATCATCACTGATCATTAATACTAAAAGTGTGACAACTATCAATGTTACAATGAGTGCAACGGACTGTCGTTTATACATATGATTACATACTCGAGAACAGCTACATCGTAAAATGTAAACGATATAAATATGACTATTATATTAATTTAGAAAAATTGTCGAGTAATAATTATACAAGATAATAACAAATAAAAGTGCGTAAAATGACTTTATCTAAGGTCTGTTGAACATTCAAATTT
>NZ_JBQSVP010000142.1:0-7904 GCF_052376345.1 Psychrobacter sp. AOP5-GZ1-6
AACTGATGATAGTAGTGCTCAAACGGCACTGACGCATACTGCTAGCAACATCGGTGCGATTGACGGTAACGTCATCATCAATGCTGGTGGTACTTACCAACAGACGGGCAGTAGTATTGTCGCGGGTATGGGTGCAGATAGTAGTGAAGATGTCAATGACGCCCTTGATAACAGCAGTCGCGGCAACACCGTTATCCGTGCCCAAGACATCAATATCGATAACGTCATGGATGTCTATACCAATCAAAGCGAGCAGAAGTTTAAGCAAAGTGGTCTGACCGTGTCCCTCTCAAACAGCCTCATTGACAGCGCCAAGAGTATCGACAACCTCATTGATGCTGGTGGTAATACAGGTAGCACCCGCATGAAAGGCATGGCAGGCGTCGCTGCTGGTCTTAAGACAAAAGCCTTAGCTCAGCAAGGATCAGATGTATTAAGTATGCTACAAGAAGGTGGCAAGCTACAAGACATAGGCAGCACTCGTATACAGGCCACCATTGGCTCATCAAAAAGTGAGTCCAATAGCAGCAGCTACACCGAGGTAAACCAAGGATCCAGCATTACCACTAATAACCTTGCCTTGATCGCTACAGGGGCAGGCACAGATAGCAATATCAACATAAACGGTAGCAACTTAAACGTTACCAATGACGCCCTATTTCAAGCCGACAATGACCTGACTATCAATGGTGTCGCGCAAAACAGCAATACTCGTAGTGATAATAAGAGCTCAAGTACCGCCATCGGTGCCTATGCAGCTACCAACCCAGGTAAAGGTGCTAGCTACGGCATCACTGCTAGTGCGAGTCGTGCAAAAGGCTATGCTAACAGTGACAGCACCACCTATGCCAACAGTCAAATCAATGTTGGTGACACCACCACCTTTGATATCGGTAATGACGTCAACATTAAAGGCGGGGTCATTAACACAGATCGTGCCCGAGGCGCTATCGGTGGCGACATGACCATCGAATCGCTACAGGATACGGCCACTTATGATAGCAAACAAAAAAACATGGGCTTTAGCGCTGACCTTGACATAGCAGGCGGTGGCGCAGGCTCTAGCCTCTCGGTTAATGGAGGCAAGACTGACTTAAATGCAGACTATCAAGCAGTCGGTGAACAGTCAGGCATCTTCACAGGTGATGGTGGTCTTGACCTCACTGCTAAAGGTAAAACGACGCTCATAGGCGGAGCGATTACCACCACCGAAGCCGCTCGTGACGCAGGACGTAATAACTATGAGAGTCTTGGCGGTATAGAGACGAAAGACATCAAGAACACCACCAGCTATGACGGTGATGCCATCCAAGTCGGTGTTAGTTTGGGTATGACTGAGAACAAGCCACAGGCCAATAGTAATGGTATAGGCTATGGCACAGATAGTGACAGTGATAGCAGTGTCACGCGCGCTGGTATTACGGGTATTGCAGGCAGTCAAGATATCACGACAGACAACCGCGCCGAGTATGCAGGCATCCTTGAGAATAACTTTGATGCCAATCAAGTGAATGAAGAGCTTGGGGCGCAGGTAGAGATCACCCAAGCCTTTGATCAAGAGCGTCGTAAGGTTAAGACGGAGATTAATAAGAAAGAGCAGAAGTTAAGGGATGCCGCTGAGGAGCAAGATAAGTTAGGCAATACAGCTGCTAGAGATACACTTATCGAACAAGCAGATAAAATACAAAACCAAGGATTATTGTTTGATGCCATCTCTGGTGCTATCTATGGCCCGAATAGTAATGGCGCTACAGGTTATGTTGCTAAAGTTACAAGTCCCTTTGTCGCTAGCCAGATTGGGACTTATTTTAAAGCAAATGAAGTCGTTAATAGTATAGATGGTGGCAATCGATCAGAACAAGGTAGTGCAGCTCATATTTTAGCTCAAGGTATATTAGGTGCTGCTGTTAGTTATGCAACAGGTAACGATGCATTGACTGGAGGCGTTTCAGCGAGTGCTGGAGAAGCTACAGCACCTATTATATCTGACTTCTTATTTGACACTAAAAATCCTGATGAATTAACTGCCGAGCAAAAAGATACCCTTAGTAGTATTACTAGCGCTTTAGGTCTAGGTATTGGTGCTACTACTGGCAGTGCGAGTAACGCAGCCAATGCAGCTGAAACAAGTAAGGTTGCGGTTGAAGACAACCATATGGGTGGTGATAGAAATAAGACTAATAAACAGTTGGCTGAAGATACTCGGAAGATGAATGAAAGAATGGAAGAGTTATTAGATGCTTTGCCTAGTTATCTAAAAAATTCAAAATTAATGAAAAATAAAGATGGAGATCTGATTTGGTGTTTACCGACTAGCAATCATTCTTGCGCCTCTAGTAGTGAGTTGAGGCTTGCGACTAATAGTGAAATAGAATCCGCTGCTAAGTCAGCTGTAACTGGAATTGCCATATCATCTGTAGGTGGTGCAGCAGGTGGTTACGCTGTAAAGTATGCTGGTAAAGCTGTTGGCACATATAAAACATGGAAAGCAGCTAGAGCAGCATCTGAACAGTTAGCAAAAAAATGGGCTGATAAAATTGATAAGGTTACTGTGCCACATAAAAGGCATTATTTGACACAAGTGAAGCACCAGTCGCCTAAAGATGTGAACACAATAGTCAACAACAATGTGGTTGATGTAGCTAAAGATATAAAAGATATTAAGAATGGTTTAGGAACGCCAGTTAGCGATTTAAAAATTGAAGTCAATGGTAGAACATATACAAGACATGGAGATGGAGGCAATCAGTTGATTCCAGTCAGCTCTAATAATGCTAATGAGATTTTTACGTTGAGCAGAGGAGAGTATCACAACTTAAAACAAATTATGAGAGACAAAGGAAACATAGATAAAACTCGATCTAATATGTCTAGAAGCGATGCTTTTAACCCTAATGACTTTAAAGAAGCTGTAAGAATTTACAATCTAACTAACTTGAGATAAATATGAAATATTTAAATATTGATTTTGAAAAAGAAGTCAACTTTGAGAAGCTTATTAAATTATTTTTAGATAAGTTTAATGATTTGAAAGTTGCTATAGTAATTAATTCTGAATTATTTTCAAACCTCGAAGGAGATGATGAAAAAGCTAGTATTTTTTGGAATATTTCGGATATTGATATATACAAAGATATAAAGATTCGCTCAAGCATTGATTTTTCTAAAAATGTAGATCTGTCAAGAGCTGAATTTTTACTATGGCTTCATATGATTTCTATCAATTTAGATTCAAAAATATATGTTCAAATTGACATTCCTGATAATCCTATTGGCTATTTTATAGCATGGAAAATAGATAGTAAAATTAAAAGTATAGTTTTCGACGCCGAAGAATTTTCTGAAGATTCTGAATTCGCTTACTGTGAACCTGTAATTGATATGACTAAATACTTAGATATTTAGAATTATAAGATAGCCGTTCATTGATATTTTTAGACACTTGAAAAAATAAACTCAGGCTAATCAAAGGCTACGATTCATAAAGAATCGTAGCCTTTTCTATGCCAACAGCCAAATCAACGTTGGTGGCACCACAATCCTTGACATTGGTAACGACTTAAGTATCAAAGGCGGCGTGATTAACACGAATAGAGCACAGGGCACTATCGGTGGTAACACCACTATCGAATCGCTACAAGACACCGCTACTTATGACAGCGACCAAAAGAACATGGGCTTTAGTGCTGACCTTGATCTTGCCAAAGGTACAGGCTCTAGCCTATCGGTCAATGGTGGCAAGACTAATGTCAATGCTGACTACAAAGCCGTTGGCGAGCAGTCAGGACTCTTTACCGGAGATGGTGGTCTTGATCTTACCGCTGATGGTAAAACCACGCTCATAGGCGGGGCGATCACTACCACCGAAGCCGCTCGTGACGCAGGACGTAATAACTATGAGAGTCTTGGTGGCATCACGACGCAAGACATCAAGAATACCACCAGCTATGACGGTGATGCCATCCAAGTGGGTGTGAGCATCGGTCAAACGGATAATAAACCGCAAGCCAGTATGAACGGCTTAGGTTATGGCAGCGATAGTGACAGTGATAGCAGTGTCACTCGCGCTGGTATTACGGGTATTGCAGGTAATGAAGATATCACCACGGACAACCGCGCAGAGTATGCAGGCATCCTTGAGAATAGCTTTGATGCTGGTCGGGTGAATGAGGAGCTGGGCGCGCAGACGCAGATTACCCAAGCCTTTGACCAAGAACGTCGTAAAGTCAAGAATGAGATTAATGCCAAGGAGAAGAAGTTAAGGGATGAGGCAGAAGAACAAGGACAGCTAGGTAATACCACAGCTCGCGATAAACTTATCGAACAAGCAGACAAAGTACAAAACCAAGGATTATTGTTTGATGCTATCTCTGGCGCTATCTATGGACCAAATTCAAACGGCGCGACAGGCTATGTCGCTAAAGTAGCTAGTCCTTTTGTATCTAATCAAATTGGACAATACTATAAAGAACAAAGTGAGACCCAAGGAGATAGTCTTACTGGCAGCCAGCAAGCGGGACATATATTAGCTCATAGCATTCTTGGTGCTGCTGTAAGCTATGCGACTGGTAATAATGCAGTGACGGGCGGTATTTCGGCAGGAGCAGGTGAGGCTACGGCTCCCGTTTTATCGAAGTTTCTCTATGGTAGTAGTGATCCTGCCAACCTAACTGCTGAGCAAAAAGATACCATCAGTGCTATTACTAGTGCAGTCGGTCTGACTATCGGTGCAACTACAGGTAATGCAAATGATGCAGCTAATGCTGCTGAGACAAGTAAGGTTGCGGTTGAGAACAATCAAATGCTTGTACCACAAGCTTATGACAAACTTACTGCTAAAGAGAAGCAGCTTTATAATAAATTGGAAAAGCGTAGAGCGCCTGAACTAACTGCATTCTTAAAGAATTACGAATCTTGTAACAGTAGTAGTTGCCGAGAAAGCGTTGAAGCTCTCTACCAAAAAGCCAGTAAACAATTTGGTGAAATAGTACTAAAAATGGTTAAAGAGGGTGACCTGAGTTTAGCTGAAGTCCAAATGCTTAACGATAACTTAGCGAATAAGTTTGCAAAAGCAGTAGATGGTGAAAAAGGTGCAATAGCAAGTCTGGAAACAAACCATTGGAGCCCATTAGGTGTTCTTGGTTATTCACAAAATCTAGATCAAGCGCTCGCACTAGCTAGACATAACTACTTAGTGAGTGAAAAAGGACTGACAGGAAAAGCATTAGCTAATGCGCTGAGTAAAGATGAAATTACCCAGCTTCTCGCTTTAGATATTCCGGTAGTGGGTGGGTTCGGTGTTGGACAAAAAGCTAATAAAACATCTAAACAGCCTACCAACAAATCTAATAATACTTGTTCATTTCGAGGAGATATGTTGGTTAAGACGATTGCGGGCTATAGACCTATTTCTGAAGTTCAGATTGGTAATATGGTGCTGTCTAAGAATGAAATAACTGGAAAATTAAGCTATCAAAGCGTATCGGATCATTATAATAATGCTTACAATGCTACCGTATATATTAATATTAAGGACAGCAATGGTAATACGCAAACTATCGTATCCAACAAGATTCACCCTTTCTTTACCCAAGTCAATACAAGTGCTCAACGACCAGAATCATCAGAAGGACATAATTATCGAGGCAATATTGATAATGCACAATGGATAGACGCTAGTAATCTAAAAGCAGGTTATCAGCTATTATCAGAAGATGGTCAGTGGCAAGTCGTTCAAAGTGTAAGACAAACGGATGAGCCATTATCTGCGTATAATTTAACTGTAGATAACGATCATACATACTTTGTCACAGGTAATGATAGTACGTATGGGGTTTGGGTACATAATGACTGTTGGAGTTCTCTACCAGATAGTGCCACGTACAATGGTAAAACGACATCCGATGGAAGAAAACTAGTTACATTTGTAGATGCTAATGGCAAAAGAGTTACAGCTTACAAAGGTACTGACGGACGCTGGTATAACCCCAAAGTTTATCCTCCTACTTCTCCACCACCGAAAAACGTAACTGCTAAACCACCACCAAAAGATCCAAATAGTACAAATCCCAATCGTGATGGCGCTAGAGCTGCAAAAGGACAGATATACTATCAAACTGATGCAGAGGCATTCGAAGCAGCTAAAAAATTGGGTTATACAAAAAAGCAGACAGGAGGTAGGAATAGACCAGCTGTTTTTATAAACCCAAAAACAGGAAAAGTTATATCGCGTGATATTGGTAGTGGCGATGGGAATGGTGCACATAATGGAGGAGTCTGGAAACAAGCTGATTCAATAGAAAAGGTGGGTAGCAAAAATACTAGAAATGGTACTTTTGATGCAAATATGAAAAAAATAGGAGATTAAAAATGGTTATTAAGACATATGCAGAGTGCAATCATATATTTTGGGATGAAGATTCTTTCAACTATTCTTTAGAAGAAAATGGCGTTTGGTGTTTCGATAAGTATTGGAAGTTAGAATATTTTTTGATTAAATTATGTCGAAGCTTAGAAGGAGATGGTTTTTTACATAGAGAATTAGCAGCAAACCTTCACTATTTGAGCTCTAACATAAACAACTTGATTGAAAGCCACAAAGACTCCTCGGATTTTTATAGCATCAAGGATTTTGATGAGGAGAAGGTTGATTATTGTCGTGATAGATTTAACCACATTATGAGAATACTATGGGGGAAAATACCTTTTAATACTAATGATTATATAGTTAACGGAAACCCTCTTTTGTAATACCCTGTATCTTAGATACTATCTATATTTTTTATGTTATACCATTTTCGTTTTGTATTTATGATTATGCCAATAAGGAATTAGTACTATGTCTTTAGAAAATTACAAACACTACTTTTGGGGAGAGCAATCTTTCTATTTTTCTTTAGAAGAAGATAATATATGGAGTTATCAAAAAACATATACTTCTTAGGACTAAGGATCAACCTCCTAATTGAGTTTCACAGAAACCCAAATAATACTTGCGATTTAGATAGATATAATGAAGAAGAAGTTGAGTACTGTTTGGATAGATTTAATCATATTATGCGAATCTTATGGCAAGCTGGCAGTTACAATTATGAAGAATCTTTGCCATTTTTTGAAGAAAACCCATTGTTTAAGTCTAACGATGATTGATTTTATCATATTAAGTTAAGCTTACAGTGCATATCATTATATATACTATATTTTTAACTATGAGACTGAGCTCTTCCATACCGAAAGCAACGTCGTCGTACGCGCCCAAGACATTGATATCGATAACGTCATAGAAACCAGTAGTCAACAAAATGAACAGCGCTTTAAACAAAGCGGTCTGACCGTCTCCGTCTCTAACAGTCTGGTTGACAATGCCAAAGCCATCGACAGCCTTATAGATGCGGGTGGTAATACCCAAAGCACTCGCATGAAAGGCATGGCTGGCATCGCCGCCACGCTAAAGACAAAAGCACTCGCTAAGCAAGGATCGGATGCCCTAACGGCGTTACAAGGTGGTAATCTAAAAGGTGTGGGCAACACCCGCATCCAAGCCACTTGGGGTACTTCAAAGACTCAATCAAACAGCTCAAGCGTCACCGAGGTCAATCAAGGCTCAAATATCGACACCAATAACCTTGCCCTGATCGCCACAGGGGCAGGTGCTGATAGTAATATCAATATCAATGGCAGTAATCTAACCGTCAGCAATGACGCGCTGTTCCAAGCGGACAATGACTTAAACGTCAATGGTGTAGCGCAAAACAGTAATACCCGTAGTAATAACCAAAGCTCAAGTACCGCCATTGGGGGTTATGCCAGCTTTGGTCAAAACACTAGTGCAGGTATCACTGCCAGTGCCAGTCGTGGCAAAGGCTATGCCAACAGTGACAGCACCACCTATGCCAACAGTCAAA
>NZ_JBQSVP010000143.1:0-7886 GCF_052376345.1 Psychrobacter sp. AOP5-GZ1-6
GCTCAACAATTGGTTCAGGCTCAACAATTGGTTCAGGCTCAACAATTGGTTCAGGCTGCACGCTATCAGCCATCAAAGTTAAGTTCTGTTCTGGATCACCAATATTATTGACACTTAACGGGTTATCTTCGTGAGACTCAGATTGATAAGAGTCGGCTTGTGACATGTCACTACTAGACGCCTGATAGTCAATATCATAAGGCTGTGATGGCGGTTCTGAAGCTTGATGTACGACAGCATCGACAGATGCTGTAGAAGCAACTGTTTCTATAGATGATGCTTCTGTAGAGGATACCTCACTGTCATAAATATTGTTCAATACTTCATCTATTGGCAACGGACGAAAGGCCAGTAGACGCAAGATACACATCTCAAGTGCCTGCATAGGCGTACTGGCAAGCTTAACGCCTTCACGCGCCTGCACCACAATTTCATAATACAGTTGTAACACATCTGGGCTAATATGCTTTGCAAGTACAGTAATCTCTTGTGCTTGCACTTCATTTACATTCAAAGCGACTTCAGGTAATAATTGAGTCAAGGCCAATTGATGAAGCAGCTCAGTGAGTCCATCAAACATACTAGTCGCATCAACCATTTGCGCGCGCATTTGCTCGATATGGTTCGCCACAGCAGACTTATCATGGTTATATATATCAGTAATCAAACGGATCAAGTCAGCCGCATCAATCAAACCAAGCATAGCATTAACAGTGACATCATCTAGTCTACCTTGACCAAAAGCAATGGCTTGATCGGTCAACGACAAGGCATCACGCACCGAGCCTTTCGCGGCACTGGCTAACTGCCAAAGGGCGGGCTGTGTATATGCTACTTGCTCTTGGTTAAGAATATTGGCCAAATGCTCACTGAGCAACGTCTGTGGTAATGGACGTAGTACAAACTGTAAACAGCGCGAGATGATGGTAATAGGCAGTTTTTGTGGATCAGTTGTGGCAAGTAAAAACTTTACATGCTCAGGCGGCTCTTCTAACGTTTTAAGTAAAGCGTTAAAACTGTGCGTAGACAGCATATGCACTTCATCGATGAGATAAACTTTATAACGTCCTTGGCTTGGCGCATAGGGTACGTTATCAAGCAGCTCGCGTGTGTCTTCAACTTTGGTACGCGACGCTGCATCGATCTCAATAAGATCGATAAAGCGTCCTTGATCGATGGCCACGCAGTTATCACACACCCCGCAAGGCGTACTAGTGATGCCCGTATCACAGTTCAGACATTTCGATAAGATACGTGCAATCGTCGTCTTACCAACGCCACGCGTACCTGTAAACAAATAAGCATGATGTAAACGGTTATAATCAATCGCATTAATCAATGCTTGCGAGACATGCGTTTGCCCAATTAACTCATGAAAGTTTTTGGGACGATATTTGCGAGCTAAGACTTGATATTGCTGCGTCATAATAAATGCCAATATAAATAATACAAATATAGATAAAGTGTCAAACCAGCGAGCTATATTAGCTTTAGATTATAACTGAGCTTGAAGTTTTGCCAAACGTTCATATAAACGCTGAGTATTTTCATCAATCAACGTACCTGTTTGATGAAAAATATCCAAATACACCTCGGTGTTTACGCTGTCTTCACAAGGTCGAAACTCTACACCAAGCAAAAACAAATCACTCATTACTGGATCTTGTAGTTGGGCATTGAGATCTGACAATAAATCCTGATGAGATGAACGCACATCCCCTGCACTCAACGAGCTACTATCATCTTGCGCATAAAACACTATAAGATAATGTCGACCAAAGACATGATAAGAGTGCTCATGACGAACATAACCATTCCAACGAGAATCTTGATCCATGGTTCTATAAGCTAAAATCTTTTCTACTAGACACGCATAGGTATACATTGACTCATCTGCCAACACATCTATTTGTGCTCTTGGTAATGGTTTACCTGCTTTGTGATAACGCTCAATCACACTATTAAAAAGTTTATACCACATCCGAGTGTATTTTTGAATCTCAGCCATTAAAGCATTGGCAAATACAGTCTGATTCGGTTCTGATACTTTACGTAAACGTAATTCTATTTGGTCAATTAACTCGTTATCAATCAACCGTTCTTGAACATCAATCGCTCTTTGGTGAAAGTCAGGTGATTGCAAAAACTGTTTTAATAATGTTGACTCATTTTTAAATGATGAAAAACTGGCTAACTGATCACGATGAAAATCTAAAAATGTCGTCAAATCACTTGGGGTCACCAATTGACTGAGTATATCAGCGAAGTTTTGATAGCTAAAAACTTGTAAAACACTTTGTTCATTATCTAGATCCAAAACGCAGTCTTCAGCGAAAAAACGGCTGCCATATTCATAGCCAACGGCATAAGAGGAAAGACCAGATTGTTCGTCCTGATGACTGATGGACAATGAGGTTAAGCCAATAAAATAAGTTTTTTTATCAGCTATCGATGTGCTCCTCGCTGCAACCAACTTATCATTTTTGTGATAAACCTGAGCGTGACGTTTGATTAACTCATTAACAACTTCCTTTCTCCACTCACGAACTTTAGCACTATCCACTTCTTTCTTATTCGCTTGTCTCACAACCGTATTGACAAGAAAATAAATAGTCGCGTCCGAAAACTCAAAAACAAAATCATAACCCTGAAATTTCTGAGGGTCAGTGATTTTGTCTTTGGGTAATTCATATAAAGATAAAAAACATTGCTGAATCATTTTTTGCCAAAGCGAGAATGATGCTTGCTGAGTATCCATAATATTCCTATAAATGCAATCCCATAAAAAGTCTTAAACCCATCATCTTAAAAGGAGTAAAACTTTCTATCTTCAGTTGAATATCAGTGCAGATTAAGGCGTCTCTTTATAGCAAGCAAATCCACTTTAACCTTCATGCTTGCGGCGCATGTGCGGGAACAAAATCACGTCACGAATGCTAGCAGAATCAGTCAGTAACATGACTAAGCGATCAATTCCAATACCCTCACCGGCTGTCGGTGGTAGGCCATAAGACAATGCTTCGATATACTCTTCATCGAAATGCATTGCTTCATCATCGCCAGCGTCTTTTTCAGCGACTTGGCCGTGGAAGCGTTCTGCTTGATCTGCTGGATCATTAAGCTCGCTAAAGCCATTGGCCAATTCACGGCCACCAACAAACAGCTCAAAACGATCGGTGATTTCAGGATTGTCATCACTACGGCGTGCTAATGGTGAAGTTTCAGCTGGATACTCAGTGATAAACGTTGGTTGACGCAATTGATGCTCAGCAGTTTCTTCAAAGATAATCGTTTGTAATTTACCTATGCCAAAACCGTCTTTGACTTGTTGCTTTAATGTTGTTGACGCATACTCTGCCAGATACTCACGGTCATTGATGCGTGCCATATCAAAGTTGTCTGCATATTTTGCAATCGCATCCGTCATCGATAAACGTGCAAACGGCGCTTTTAGGCTAATGTCTTCTTCTTGATAGGTGATTTCAGTTGTACCCAAAATATCCATTGCCAATTCGTTAAATAAGCGCTCAGTCAGGTTCATCAAGTCATGGTAATCTGCATACGCTTGGTAAAACTCAATCATAGTAAATTCAGGGTTATGACGAGTAGAGACACCTTCGTTACGGAAGCTGCGGTTAATCTCAAATACTCTCTCAAATCCGCCAACGACTAAGCGCTTCAGATAAAGCTCAGGCGCGATACGTAGATAAAGTGGCATATCTAAAGCGTTGTGATGGGTCACAAACGGACGCGCCACAGCACCACCTGGGATAGGATGCATCATCGGCGTTTCAACTTCCATAAAACGCTCGTTTAACATAAATTTGCGAATACCACTAACGACTTGGCTACGAATCATAAACGTATCACGAGTCGTCTCATTGGTCATCAAATCAAGATGACGGTTGCGATAGCGAGCTTCTACGTCAGCTAGGCCATGGAACTTGTTTGGCATCGGACGTAGTGATTTGGTCAATAAGTTAAATTCTTCGATATGAACGTACAAATCACCCTTACCTGAGCGACCGATATAACCTGATACGCCAACGATATCACCCAAATCTAGTGACTTGATGCTTGCACGTGTCTCATCATCAAGCTCTTTACGTGCGACATATAATTGAATACGACCTGTCATGTCCTGAATGACGATAAATGAGCCACGGTTGAGCATAACTCGACCTGCGATATTGACCTGAGTCTTTTCGCCATTTGCTGCTTTTTCTTCAATTTCTTGCTTTGATACACCATCAAAAGCCGTTTGTAAGTCTTGCGCATAATCAGTGCGTTTAAACGTATTTGGATACGGCTGCTTGCCCGAAGCACTGATATCATCTAGTTTAGCTTGCAGTTGTGCAATCAGCTCGTTAGCATCTTCTGGAGCTTGCTCTTGATTCTGATTTTGATTATTGGGCTTTGACATAACACTCTCAAAATTATTAGGTGATTAAAAGAAGAAATAAAAACTATAAATTTAAAATAAGACGTTCAGATAAAAAACGTCCTAACAAACATGACAATCAATCGACACAAATAGCAGGCTGTGCCACACCTTTTTTAATAACTTGATAACATCCAAAAACACTGCTATTACTGGCGCATTGTCCAGTTTGATTTTTAGCATTTGGTTTAGCGAAACCACTGGCGTTCTTACATTGTCCTTCGCAGTCAGCACTATCCTTACAAGCTTTACCAGCATCACTGTAAGATAATACGCACTGATAGCAACCACGCCTACCTTGCCGAACAAACCGCCCATTTTGTGAGCGACAAGCCATAACCATCTCACTAGGTGGATAAACACAAGCTTGATAAGTAAGTGGATCGGCTATCATGTTTTCCGATATGCTATCGGAGGACTGCTCTGGTGACGTAGATGGTATGGAACTACAAGCAGAGAGGCCAATCGCCATAAAAACACCACATAAAACACGATTAGGAAATAATCTTAAATTAAACCTGTCATTTATCATAATTATTACCTTATCTTCGGTATCAAAAATAACTGGCTATCTTTTCGTTCGTACTTATGTCAGTAAGACTGACAAACCTGTTGTTTTGTAGCTATCTTATTCACCGCCGCCGATACTAGCCATTAGGTCTGCTTGATGCTCACGCAATAAGGCATCAAGCGTCTCATCCAAGTCACCTTCCATAATAGAATCAAGCTTATATAAGGTAAGGTTAATGCGATGATCGGTCATACGCCCTTGCGGGAAATTATAAGTACGAATACGCTCACTACGGTCACCACTACCGACTAGGTCACGACGTATAGAATCTGCCACGTCGACCTGTGCTTGCACTTTGGCTTGTTGGATTTTTGAGACCAGCATTTTCATCGCATGTGCACGGTTTTTGTGTTGGCTACGCTCTTGTTGACACTCTACCACAGTGCCAGTGGGAATATGCGTCAAGCGTACGGCTGAGTCAGTGGTGTTAACGTGCTGACCACCCGCCCCGCTTGAGCGGAAAGTATCCATTTTTATGTCTGCAGGATTGATATCCACTGTATCATCGATCTCAACTTCTGGCATGACCGCAACCGTACACGCTGAAGTATGAACACGACCTTGACTCTCAGTTTCAGGCACACGTTGTACACGATGAGCGCCTGACTCGAACTTTAGACGACCATAGACGCTGTTGCCAGATACACGGGTGATGATTTCTTTATAACCGCCATGCTCGCCCTCATTAGCTGACAGTACTTCTACTGTCCAGCCTTGGTTCTGCGCGTATTTTTGGTACATACGGAACAAATCACCAGAGAAAATCGCCGCTTCATCACCGCCTGTCCCTGCTCGAATCTCTAAGAACGCTGGTACCTTATCATTAGGATCTTTTGGCAGCATCATGACATTGAGTGCTTCTTCCATCTCCACTATGGTGTCACGTGCGCTTTCGATCTCATCGTTCATCATCTCTTTCATATCAGGATCAGTTGCATCAGCTAGCATCACTTCTGCGTCGGCCTGATCTGTCTCTGCCTGCACATAGTTCTGCCACAGCGTCGTGATTTCCATCAAGTCACTGTGCTCGACAGACAATTCACGAAATTTATTATTATCACTAATGACACTAGGATCTGATAATAAGGCGGTGACCTCTTCATAACGGTCTACCATCTGGTCTAAACGCAGGCGTAAGGATTCTTTCATAAAAGGACTTTTAATTAGATGAGAGGAATAAGAGAGTGATTATAGCAAATTTTTTGCCTTAAATTAAAACCTCTGCGTAATCTTGTCGTTATTCTAAGCAATCTTACCATTATATCGCTAAACAATATGGTCAAACGTCTGCACCGATTCTAGATTGGTTATCATTAACTGGTTTTCTCACTCGGGGTTTATGGTATTTCTTTCAGAAAATTCAAACAAAAAAATAGCCAAGAACATTCTTGGCTATTTTTAATGTGACAGTTTTTCGTATGACAATAAAGTCTGATAATAATTCGATGATTAAACAATTCGATGATTAAACAACTTAAACCTTACGAACCAATACTGAACCAATCGAGTAACCAGCACCGAATGAACAAATAACGCCCAAATCGCCAGATGCTAGTTTGTCTTTATAGCGATGGAAGACAATCATCGGACTAGCTGAGCTGGTATTGGCAAATTCAGCGATGACACTTGGCACAATGGCTTTATCAGCTTCTTTACCAACGACTGTGCGTAAGATTAAATCAAGCATATTGGCATTGGCTTGGTGTAACCACATCATCTTCACATCGCTGGCTTGTAATTCGTTCTCGGTCAAATGCTCAGTGATAATCTCTGACACTTTCGGACAGACTTCACGGAATACTTTACGGCCATTTTGCAAAAACAGCTTGTCAGTCACTGGTGCTTTGATATCTGGGTACATCTCGGTCTGTGCCGCCAAATATTCTGAGCGATCCATAAATCCATATTCGTTTTTGATGTTGGTCGAAAACTGGGTGAATAGCTTAGAGTTCAGAATCTCATAGCCTTTTGGCGTATCTAGATCTTCAACGATAGATGCTGTTGCGACATCACCAAAGATAAAGTGACTGTCACGATTACGCCAGTTTAGATGCGCTGAGGTAATCTCAACGTTGACTACAGCGATACGCTTGGCCAGACCAGAGACAATAGAACCATGTGCTTGTGATAGACCAAATGTCGCTGCACTACAGGCAACATTCATATCATAAGCAAACCCACCAACCATACCAATCTCGTTTTGAATCTCGATGGCAACTGCTGGGTAAGTACGCTGAAAGTTTGAGCAAGCAAGGATAATACCATCCAAGTCATTGGCTTCTAATCCAGCGTCAGCCAATGCGTCCTTTAACGCAGCAGCACCCATCTCTGCCATAACAGACAGCTCTTCACCTAAGTTGCGATAGGCAATCACTGGCGCCATGATTTCAGGGTTTAAGATACCGTCTTTTTCCATCACATAACGTGATTTGATGCCAGAGACTTTTTCGATAAAGGCCGCGGATGAAGGCTGAAGCGCTGTAACCGTCTCTGCGGCTATCTCGTCAGCATGTTCTGTATTATAGTTTTCAACATACTGGTTAAATGACTCAACTAACTCTTCGTTGCTGATGCTATAAGGTGGAATGTATAGGCCTGTGCCTGTGATACAAGTCGTCATGATAAGCTTCCTTGTCTACTGCTATAGTGCTTAAAATAAGCATAAAGGTTAAAAAATAATAGTCATTTGCTTTCGGTGAATGACTGTAAACTTAAAATCAGTGGCTTTATTATGCCTGAATATTATAATTTTTCTAATACTTTGTTACAAATAACCTGTTTGTTGCGAAAAACGAGCAAAGATTACCTGATTTTACAGCAGCTACGCTATAATTGACGCTATTTTTTCTTTCAAGCCTCACTAAAAATACGTAT
>NZ_JBQSVP010000144.1:0-7802 GCF_052376345.1 Psychrobacter sp. AOP5-GZ1-6
ATTTATAAAACTAGGGCGTGTCATAAATTGCATTAATCTACTAATTGATGACATGCTCTAATAGCGCATACTCAATATAACTCACATTAATATAACTCACATTATTGATTCATTATGAACCAGTACAGCCCACATACAGACAAAATCCATAAGCAACGGTTGAGCACTAGACTGTTTGAGAGACTGCTCTTTCCAAGCCGTAATTTATCCAGTAAAGAAAAACAGCGATTGGCTCATGAGCTAGCTGGTAAGACCATACTGATCACAGGTGCAAGCTATGGTATTGGTGAGCAACTTGCTTACCTGTTGGCAAGCTTGGGTACAGCTAATAACATGCCTATTAGCTTAATATTGGTCGGTAGAACCACGGAAAAATTAGAGCAGGTACAAGCTCATATCCATAAAACTGGTGCATCGGTCAGTATCTATCCAATAGATTTAAGAGATGATAAATCACTCAAACGCTTCATGCATTTTTTGCACATGCTTAGCGTAGACATTTTTATTAATAATGCTGGCAAGTCGATCATGCGCTCTGTCATGGATTCGCTTGATCGTGGTCATGACTATGAACGCACTATTAGTCTGAATTACCTAGCTCCTGTCAAATTATGCTTAGGTTTGATACCGCAGCTTGGTATCAATCAAGGGCAAATCATCAATGTATCCGCACTCAATGTATTACTACCGCCAATGCCTAAGTGGTCTGCTTATCAAGCCTCTAAGTCTGCTTTTGATCAGTGGTTTCGTTCAGTAGCACCAGAACTATATGCGCAAAAAATAACGACCAGCACATTGTATTTGCCACTGGTTCGCACTCGTATGATCGCGCCAACGGCTATCTACCAATCAGCACCTACCATGACTACTGAGCAAGTCGCAGCTGTGATTGGTCGTCTGATTATTCATAAAAAATCCAGCTTTAAACCTTGGTGGTTATATCCTATCGAAATTTTAGCCTTGCTATTCAAACGACCATTAGAGTTTTGTGTTCGCAGTTATTATCGTCATCAGTCACGCTGATTAAACTGGTATTAAATTGAAAGTAGAGATTTATCAATGTCTAACAGCTATCAACATAGCCATCGTGATCAGAGTGATAAGCAGCATAATAAGGGCGAAGACAGTCAGTCAACATCGCCTTCATTATTGAGCTGGATATTTACTAGTATTCGCAACCTGTATCGTATCGGCCTGCTAACACCGAAAGGCATTTTTTGTGTCATTAGATCTATTTATAAGCATGGCGAAAATCTGATGGTATTGCTCGAATTTGCTAGCCATGTTGCACCCAATAGAAACACGTTAAATCAGAAGTACAGCTATCAACAGAGTTACGAATTAGCGCTATCACTAGCTGCTTATCTCAATGAAAAATTACAGATGGGCCGGTATGCTAAGGCCAGCAGTCATTCAGGCCATAAAGCAAACGTGGCGTTACTTTGCGCTAATCATAGCAGTAGCGTTTTAGTTTTATTTGCCGCTGCACGCACTGGTGCTGATATCACGCTGCTCAATACGGATATGAGCCATGATCAAATCGAGCAAATTATCCAGCAACAAGCATACGATATGCTGATCTGTGATGATGAGTTTGTTAGCATCGTCTCAAAGCTGTCAGCGCTCAAATTAGAGACAGCGCCAATAGTGGTTAGTACCAAAGAATTAAACCAGTTTCTTATAGCAAACTTAGAAAAAGTAAAACATGATACTCAGCGAGGGCGAACTAAGCGTAAAAATAACGGCCATAAACTCGCACGCCAGTCATCAGGTAAAATAAATGTACTGACAGGCGGTACCAGTGGTCGTGTCAAATTTGCCAAACGTGAGCCGTCACCGCTTGCGATGCTGATGCCGTTTTTGGCATTGTTAAATAAAGTAGAACTGGCTAAATATCATTCTGTCTATATTGCCGTGCCTTTCTATCATGGCTATGGATTGTCAGCGCTTATTATTTCAGTACTGCTGTCTGCTCGTATCTTTCTCAGTGATAAATTTAACAGTGCTGAAGCCAGTCACCTGATTTACCATCATCAGATTGAAACGCTTATTTTAGTGCCGACTATGCTCAAGCGTTTGCTTGATGAAGACACACTCAAGCAGCGCAAATATGACCAGCTCAGCAGTATAGAAGCCAAAGACGCTACTCATAACTTAACTCTTTATCATTCAACTTTCTGTTCTGTTAAGCGGATAATCTCAGGTGGCGCTAAGCTCGACGCCAATCTTGCGACACAGACTTTGGCTCATACTGGTGATACTTTATTCAATCTCTATGGTACCTCAGAATCAGGTTTTGGCGTTATGGCGACTCCAGCTGATTTGCACCGTTATCCTGATAGTGTTGGTAAAACGATTAAAGGTGTACGTTTGAAAGTATTACCGATTGAGGCCAACTCAAGTACTGCCAATCAAACGCGGTCGGCCGATGACGCTATTGGTGTTTTGAGCCTAGGTACTGCATGGTCAATGGACAATAACGCCATCACCCATACTGCTGAAAATATCAGCGAGACCAACTATATTAGTACAGGTGACTTGGTCTCTTGTAATGTAGAAGGTTATCTGTTTCTAAAAGGCCGTGCCGATGACATGATCGTATCTGGTGGTGAAAACGTGTATCCGCTAGACATTGAAAATGCGCTTAGACAGCACACACATATTGGACAAGTTGCCGTTATTGCGATAGACCATAATGAATTTGGTAAGCGGCTCGTCGCTTTTGTTGGCTTGGTAGATTCAAACGTTTTTTCAAGGAATAGTGAGTCAATCACCGCTTTGCAACTGATGCAGTGGTTGAAGCCTAAGCTGGCACGGTATCAGATGCCTCAACAGATTGTATTGATGGATGAGTTACCCATAACAAAGACGGGGAAGGTGAGCCATGCGAAACTTAAAGAGTGGTTTTATAGTGAATCGATAAGATAAACCATCTCATTGTTTGGGTTATGCAGCCCAAACTGAAAAAGGCTACTCTATTAAGAGTAGCCTTTTTGCAACACTAGCTTATAAAATGAGTGCTTCATCAACTAACGCATCGTCACAAACTCTTCTGAGCCAGTTGGATGAATGGCAACCGTATTGTCAAAATCAGCTTTAGTTGCGCCCATTTTAATAGCGACAGCAAATCCTTGAATCATCTCATCGACGCCAAAACCAATACCATGTAAGCCAATGACCTTTTCTTCCTCGCCCAAGCACACAAGCTTCATAGTACATTTTTGGCGATGTTGGGTGACGGCGCTATACATATCGGTAAACGTTGAAGAGTAGCATTTAATATTTTCTTTACCAAATTGATTAACAGCATCAATTTCTGATAAGCCAATGGTACCGATAGCAGGATGGGTAAAAATAACGGTCGGTATCAAGGTATAGTCTAGGTGTTCATTAGGCTTATCATTAAACAAGCGCTCTGACAAGCGGCGACCTGCGGCAATCGCCACTGGCGTCAAGTCAACACTGTTTTCGATAATATCACCAACGGCATAGATGTTATCGATATTGGTATTTTGGAATTTATCAACTTTGATTTTGCCCGTCTCAGTCGTCGCGACGCCAGTGACTTGCAGATTGATATTGTCTGTAGAAGGCGCACGACCAATCGCCCAGATTAAACAGTCTACTGTCTCGATACAGTCCTCACCGCCGTCATTGGTAGATAAGTTCAGGCTATCATCGTCATTTTTGTTGACTTCGCTTATCACTGTGTTGGTATGTAGTTGAATGCCGGACTGCTCCATTTCTATCAGCAAGGTTTCTACGATAGTATGATCAAATGCCCGTAGTGGCGAGTGTTTGCGTACATACAGATGCACTTCAGCGCCTAGACTGTTTAGCACACCTGCGATTTCGACAGCGATATATCCTGCGCCTACAATCGCCACGCGTTTTGGCAAATGATTCAACGCAAAAAAACCATCAGAATCGATGCCGTATTCTGCGCCTTTGATATTTGGTTGAATCGGGTGACCACCTGTGGCAATCAAAATATGATCAGCGGTAATCAGTTCGCCATTTACTTCTACGGTATTGGTATCGACAAATTTTGCAAAGCCTTTGATGACTTCAACGCCATTTTTGGCCAAGTTGTTGTCATATGAGCGGTGAATGTTTTCGATGTATTGTTGACGGCTCTGTACCAGTTTTGGGAAATCAAAACCTTTAACATCTACATCGAAACCATAATCTGGAGCAAACTTATGAATGGCTTCAGCAACTTGTGCGCCATACCACATTACCTTTTTAGGGACACAGCCTAGATTTACACAAGTACCGCCCAGTTGATTGGCTTCGATAATGGCGCATTTTTTGCCATAGCTTGCGGCGCGGTTGATTGAGGCAATACCGCCGCTGCCGCCACCGATGGCGATATAGTCATAATGTTTGGTCATAATGGGGTCTCTTTATTAAGTGATTGTTGGTGCAGTTTTCAAGTGTATTGTTTTGAATATGATTGTTTTGGACTCTACTGTAATGGGTACTATCATTCATCTTACAAGTTTTTATGCTCAAGGTGGGTTGAATCACTTAGATATGAGTATTATTTAGTCAGAAATAGTTAGGTATTTATATATTTAAACTCACCTAAACAATAGCACGACGTCTATAAAATAACAGTCCAGGAATGGATAAACCCAGCACCAATCCAGAAGTGACAAATAAAGCTTCAAATAAATAAACCATCATTTGACTAAACAGTGCATCTGAATAGCCAAAATAGCCAATCTGCACCATACTGACCATTGCCTTATACGCGGCGATACCGGGCATCATACAAATCACACTTGGCGAAATGAGTGCTTTTGGGGGCAGAGTATACTTTTTAGAAAAATACACACCCAAAAAGCTAGCAAGCATGGCGCCAAAAAAGCTAGCAACCACGAGATGGATATGCTGATGGACAAGGGCGGTTTTTAGCCCAAACCCAAAACCGGTCATGAGCAAGCAAGGCAAGATATAGCGTCTAGGTACGGTGAACATCAGTGTCCAGCCAAGGGTGATGATACTGGACAGCACAATCGTTTTAATCAGCCACATATCAAAATCCCCAGTGCTGTATTTGCAGCAAGATCAAAGCCATCACAATACCCACGCAAGAGGATAGCGTCAGCATATAGGCAAAGACCGCACGTCCAATCCCAATATTGACATAACCTTTTAAGATATCTGATAGGGAGTTGATGAGCGGAAAACTTGGCACTAGCAGTAGCACACTAGAGGCAACCGCGATATCGGCACTATCACCCACATTAAAATAGTAAGTCGTTGATCCAATCAGCGATGCGATAAATGCCGTCACAATAATGGTAATAAACGGATTAAAATGATGTTTGGACAGATAAATACGCGTAAACATTGCGACCATACCAGCGATAAAAGTCACAGCTGTAATGGCCCAACTACCACCATTAAGATAAGCAAATGCAGCACAAGACACACCCACAAAAACGCATACGATCCATGTTGGATAAACCGTCTTATCTAGTTTATCAAAGGCAGTGGTGGTGAGGTCGATAAGCTCGTTATTGTTGGTTGCCGCTTCAGTTTTATTGACAATTTGCTGGATTTGAACCAATAAATTGACATTAATGCTTTGATTGATTGTGTCTCTGGTGGTGGTAATACAGCGCTCATCACAGATGGTGGTTAGCGTTAGCGCATTAAAATTGAGCGAACATTCTACGCTATTCATCCCTAATGCGATGCCTAGGCGTTTGGATAAATCCACCACTACGGCAGACTCAGCACCATATTGCATAAGGAGTAGTCCGCAGCGCACGCATAGTCGAGTAATGTGCTGCTGCTGTACGTAACTGATTGAAGTCATGGGCTAGATACGCAAGTTGGTTGGTATTGATACGCTATTATAAAGGGTATAGATGTCATGAGCAGATATTATGACATTATATTGAAAGCTAAGATAAAGTATAAGATTTTTTGGCAAAGAGAGATAGCGTATAAGTATGAAAAAAATGAATATGAAAAGAGGTTTTATATAACTAGGCCTTGTTCCAAAGTGCTCTTTGGGTAGCAATTTTGCATCGCTAAATGATAGTTTATTAATTTAATGGACTTTTGTTTTATACAGTGATAATCTCTTTCAGTAATTCAGACACAATACTTACATATTGGTGACATTCTTAGTTTGTTACCTTTATTTAGTTATCTGATTCAACTGTACTTTTTAACTTGGACGTATGATGACGACTTTTAATAAAATGAAAAATGCTCTATTGCTAACCACTATTACTACTTTGGTGGGCTGTACTACAGTAGCTGATATGGCAGGGTATGATACTGCTAGCCTAAACAGTGATGCGGCAAAAAGCTATTCTCAAGTGGTTTCTCAAGCCAGTAGTCAAGGCGCAGTAGACAATACTTCTTCGACCGCCATTCGAGTCAAAAAAGTGTTTAACCGTATCAAGCCTTATGCGGTTCAGGCTAATACAACAGGTGTACCTTTTGATTGGGAAATTACGGTTATCAAGTCGCCTGAACTAAATGCTTGGGCAATGCCTGGTGGCAAAATGGCTTTTTACACAGGTATTGTAGAGACGCTAAAGTTAACTGATTCAGAAATCGCTGCCATTATGGGACATGAAATGACCCATGCATTAGCTGAGCACGGTAAAAAGGACGCAGGGCAAAAGGTTCTAACTGGTTTAGCGATGCAGTTAGGTGGTGCGCAACTACAGTCAAAAACAGGATTAAGTGATGATTCGCTAGGTTTAATTAGTGACTTAGGTATTGATAAGCCGTTTTCTCGTAGTCAAGAGTCAGAAGCTGATGCGGGTGGTTTACGTTTGATGGCGCAAGCAGGCTATAATCCAGAATCTGCAGTTACAGTATGGGAAAAAATGGAAGCCGAAAATGGTCGTAGCAGCACTTTAGCTACGTTGACATCTACGCATCCAAACTCTGGTCAGCGTATCGCTAAGATTGAAGCCTTATTGCCTGAAGTGATGCCAATCTATCAGGCGGCTATTAAATAAAGTATTTAGCAGTAAGCAGTTCGTTAGATAGTATTAAAAAAGCAAGTCGCAAGACTTGCTTTTTTTGTAGGTAAATATCGCAAAGTGGTTTGTTTTAGGCTTACGTCATGATGGCAGTGAATAGGCGTTTGTGATCGTTGGACTGTCTAAACGTGAGGTCGAGTCGCAATGTAGTCAAATTGAGGAAAAGCTAGAACGTACGGTGGATGCAAGGGTGATGAATGTTGAAAGAGAGTTTGTTTAATCTAAAACAAAAGAGTTTACTTCAATGTGGTTGTTTTCTTTTAATGATTCAACAGTTTGTGACGTTGGTTTAATTGTTGATTGTTCAATCAATAGGCATCGATCATTCATCGCTTTACCAAACTTGTAGTTTGGCGGGCACACAACAGCATTTGTTAAGTCTCGAAAAACCACTTGTCCATGTAAATAGACAGGGTTTTTGCAATCTTCGACACAGTTTTTATCGTAGTCCGAGCTTACTATTGTGCATTTATCATTTGTGCTACAAATTGTACTGATATTCCAAAATTTAATGATTTTTTGATTCAGTTCCTCATAGTCTGTCTGTGAAACTTCATAAATTTGAGCTTCAGCATCCTTAATACCTACAAATTCAGCTATAGGGACTTTGACAGTATTTGAGCTCAGTATTATGATTTCTAATAGAACTAACACACCAATACTGATATCAATAAAGTATTGGAAACTTTCTTTAGAAGCTACCCTCAAACCGTTCAACATGCTATATGGTACCCAAATATAGTCAATCCTACTTAAAAATGTTATAAAATAATTAACAAATTC
>NZ_JBQSVP010000145.1:0-7473 GCF_052376345.1 Psychrobacter sp. AOP5-GZ1-6
CTTGGTACAGCCCGGGCAAGTCAGCGCAATGAGGACGAGGGCGTTATAGCTAGTTTAACAATGGTTTTAGCGGGATTGTTTATGGTATTCTTAGGCCCTTCATTAATACATGGCGTAATGTTATTTGGGCAAGTTTAAACAAATATATATAGAGACCCTAATCTATATTAAGAATAGATATGATATAGTCAGTTCAAAATAAAATTGTTATGGTTAGGACAAACATCATAAAACAACTTGGATAAATTATTCTCCATCCAGCCTTGGCGTAGAAACTTTACTTGTGCCCATTTCTTTTCGATAGGGTTTAGGTCAGGGCTGTACGGTGGCAGCCATAGAATACGATGACCATGTCTATTCAGTAGCTTTTGAATACGCTTGCTCTTATGAAATCTGGCATTATCCATCACAATCACGCATTTCGTTTTAAGACTTGGGATTAGGGTGTGTTTGCACCAGTCGTAGAATATGCTGCTGTTAATGTTGTGTTCAAAGTAATCAAGCGCAAACAGCATCTTTTCATATAGAGCACCGATAACGTTGGTTCGCTTTTTACCTTGCCAGTTGTAGCTATCGATACAAGGCTTACCAATCGGTGCATAACCATGAGAGCGAATGGTCTCGTGCTCAAAGCCGCGCGCGTATATATAAACGATGGGATAGCCTTGCTGCCTAAAGCTATTATGCTTACTGTGGTATATCGCTCTTTTGATCGGACAGGCTTTTGGATGCTCTAAGGTCTTTTTTTTGACTGATGCCTAGGCGCTTTAGGGCATGATAAATGCCTGTTTTACTACAGTTTAAGCGACGAGCTCGCTCATGAGCTATGCTGAAGAAACCGTACAACTAAACTTGGTAAACTAAGCACAATTATAGGAGTTTACCATGACCAAGAAATTAAGAGTATCGTGTCTATAAAAAAGACAAACTGTTATTTAAAATACCTCAACTATTCAGCTGTTAGCCCTGCTTTAACACCCGATAGACCGTAGCCACCCCAACACCAACCGCCTTAGCAATCTCCTCTTTCGTCATATTGTTTTGACTGGCTAATTCTTTAATACGATTGTGTTTCGTTGTATTAGGCTTCTTACCAGTGGGCTTATAACCACTGTTCGCCAACCCCTGCTTAATACGCTCTCTACGCTTATCGTTATCAAGCTTTGCCATCGTTGCTAATAAGTCGATCAGCATATGGTTAATCACTGTTAGGATCTCACCTGTCATGCCTTTACTTACCGTATGCGTAGTTGGTAGATCAGCCACCACCAATCGCAAGCCCTTGTCTTTGATGCGCTGCTTTAGAATTGCAAAATCATCTTGAGATAGCCTGCTTAATCTGTCCACGCTTTCAACCAGCAGAATATCGCCTTGATCAGCGTCCTTTAATAGCTTAGCTAATACTGGCCTATCGAGCTTTGTACCACTGAAATGCTCAACGTACTCAACAAGGTTATCGTTATAGCTTTGGCTAAAGCTAATCAAGTCAGACAAGGCTCTCTTAGCGTCTTGATCCTTAGTGCTGGCTCTCACATAAATACGAACGGTCATAACGCCACCTATATTATTTAGACTTATAAATTAATGTCCATTGATAATATCATGATATTAATATCATTTAATAATAGAAATAAGTCTAATGATAGATAGAGTATCGTTTAGAGGTTTTATTTTTTAGGTATAGGCTAATGATAGGAAAAAAGCACAGCAACCAGTCCTATAACTCTAAAGTCTGTTATAGATGGTTCCATATTAACAGTCTATTTTGAGTAGTCTGTTAATATGTTTGAAGGGTAAAATAACTGGTTTCCTTGGGGTATACTACGTGCCTTTTTTCGAATATTGCTGAAATATTCATAATTGTTTGAGGTAATATAACCATGAAAAGAGTCAACGTGTTAGGTACATCAGGTTCAGGGAAATCTACGTTTGCCAAAGCTCTAGCAGATAAACTTAACTGTGCATATGTTGAAATGGACGGATTATTTTGGCTGGATGATTGGGAGCATGTTGATGATGAAACCTTTATCACACATATTGAAAAGGCGCTAGATAAGCCAGCGTTTGTATTAGATGGCAATTATAGTCGGACGATACCTATAAAATGGAAAGATATCGACACCGTCATTTGGCTGAACTATTCGTTTCCATTAGTGTTGTCTCGTGCTTTCAGGCGTGCCATATTTAGGACTATTAGTAGAAAGAAGCTGTGGGATACCAATAATGTAGAGAGCTTAACAAGACTGTTTTCCAAAAAATCTATTATTTGGTGGACGATCACAACGCATAAGAAAAATCGTAAAAAGGTTCGTCAGTTAATAAACAAACCTCAATACCAGCATATTAAATTTATTGAGCTTACTAAGCCCATTGAGGCTAAAACGTTTTTGAAAAGTTTATAACATTTACCTATAGAAAGCTGGCTGTTCGATACCTTTATAGCGCACCGATCACAGATAGAATATGTATTTTAGGTACACTACGAAGTACACTGTGACTATTTCCGTAAGTTGAAACCTTGATAACATTAACCTACAGCCGAAGGTTCAAGTCCTCACTAGGGTACTGAACCAGCGAAGGAGTTTGATTGGTTCGCCATAGACGTAGTCTATAAATATTTCAGAGATGACGTATAGTTTATTTTTTAAAATTGAACTAGATAACTGAAATCCTATGGGCAAAAACTTACCAACACCTATATTCATAAGGAAATCTCAACCTTCAAATAAAAATGATAATAGGAATGATTATTGTTTGTATTAATTCTATGATTTTGCTAAAGTGTGCCTGCTTTATTGCCAATAGCTCGTTAGTCATCCAGATTCTCTGTCCTGAAGCAGAATACTTAGTTACTGCTAGGTGAATACCTGCCTAACAATTGGCTAAAGCTAAAACATACTGAAAAATAAGTCTCACTAGGATTGCGATCTATGCCGACATCACCAAGCTCTGCCGCTACGCCCTTCTTTTATTTTCAAAAATCGCCTTGTTTAACGACCAAAAGAGCTTTACTAAGCATTACTATCGTCTCTATTTTGAGTACCACTGCATTCGCCGCTGAAAGCGATGACCTTACTGTACAACAAATAGAAGCGCAAGAAGCTGTAGAACAGCAAGCGATGCCTTCTGTTGAGCTGGATACTATCGTCGTCAAGGCGGCGCGAGAGGAGCTCGAGCAAGCGGCGGGGTTGTCTGTCATTAGCGAAGAGGCCATCGAGAAAGCCTCTGTTTCCAATGACATTGCAGAGATCGTGCGCAAAATGCCTGGCGTCAATTTATCTGGCTCGTCTACTTCTGGACAGCGCGGTAATCAGCGTCAAATCGATTTGCGCGGCATGGGGCCAAATAACACTTTGATTTTAATCGATGGTCGTCCTGTCACTTCTCGTAATTCCTCGCGACCGAGCCGTGGTGGTGAGCAAGACACACGTGGTGACTCGCAGTGGGTACCACCAGGTGCTATCGAGAGCATCGAAGTATTGCGTGGCCCAGCAGCCGCTCGTTATGGCTCTGGTAGTATGGGCGGGGTAGTCAATATCATCACCAAGCGCCCGACTGAGTCAGAGTTTTCTATCAGTGGGCACTATGAGACGCCAGAGAGTGACCTAGAAGGCAGCAGCTGGCGTACTAACGTCAATATGTCTGGTGCATTGACTGATAAGCTGTCCTCACGTACTACCCTTGGTTACCACGATAGTGAAGCAGATGATCCGTATATTAATGCAGCAGAAGCGCTAGATGACTCAGTAGCAGCAGGTACTGAAGGTGTCGAAAATATCGATGTGCGTCAGTTGTTCGAATACGCGATGGATGCGATGAATACGGTCGGTGTTGAGGTCAATTATAGTCGTCAAGAAAACCGCTGGGCAGGTGACTCATTATTCCAATCAGTGAACGAAAACTTGTTAGATGAGTTAGAAGGTGAGACCACCAATAAGATGCAGCGCTACGGCGCGGCGATCACCCATCGCGGTGAGTACGATGACGCTAGTAGTAACAGTTTCGTCGAGTACACTCGGACAATTAATGAGCGCTTGGGTGAAGGTAGTGCGGGTGGTGGTGAAGGTCAGATTGTCATACCTGACGACGGCGAGGGTTTTGAATGGGTAGAGGCAACCTACGATACGTTAAATGCCAAATCAGAGTGGGATATTTATTTTGACCGTCATACCTTGACGGCTGGTGCAGAGTTCCGCGGTGAAAAGCTGGATAACCCTGTGGTATCTGATATGACATTTGAGGATGGTTTTGAGTTTGGTGATGTAGAGACCGATCCTGACAAGCGCGATCCGACCTCAGATGCCTACCTCGTCGGTGCTTATTTAGAAGATAACTATGAGATCACGCCTGATTGGTATGTCACGCCAGGCTTACGTTTTGACTATCATAGTGAAGCTGGCAGTAACTGGTCGCCTAGTATCAATACCACTTGGCATTTTAGCCCTGATTGGTCAGTGAAGGCGGGTGTCAGTCGTGCATTTAAAGCGCCATCGCTATACCAGCTTGACCCAAACTACATTTACTACACTCGTGGTTATGGTTGCCCATCTTGGGTACCTGATGATGAAAAAGGTTGTCATGTCTTAGGTAATCCTGATCTAGAAAATGAAACTTCTTGGAACAAAGAGCTGACCTTTACTTATGATGATGGTACGGGATTGAATGCTGGCTTGACTTATTACCACAATGCCTATGATAACCGCATTGGCGCTGGTACGGATCGTGTGGCGGTAGATACGGCGACAGATCGTTCTATCTTTCAATGGGACAATCAAGGTGAAGCAATTGTTGAAGGTTTAGAAGGCTTTGTACAAGTACCAGTCACTGACAATGTAAGATGGTCTTCTAATATCACTGGTAACATCCGCTCAGAGCGTAAAGACAATGGCGAGCCATTATCGCTCATTCCTAAGTTCACTGTAAACACGGGTGTCGATTGGGATATCACGCCTCAGTGGAATGCTGGTTTTGATGTGAGCTACTATGGCACGATTGAAGCCCCAACGATTTCAGCGACGACGGGAGATGATAGTGATGACCCGTTGCTTGATCGCGAGCCGTATGCCATTGCTAACGTGAGCACTCGCTATGATTTGACAAAAGCGATTACGGTTGGTGCTGGTGTCAAAAACTTATTTGATACGGGTGTTTATCGTGAGGGTACCGCTACGAATGCAGGCGCACGTACTTTTAATGAGCCTGGCCGTACTTATGTGTTTGATGTGAGTGTTGATTTCTAATTCTTAGATACAGTATTTTCTTTAAGAATAAAAAAGGTCTGAACTAATGGTTCAGACCTTTTTATTTGGGTGATCAATTGTCTCATAATCTTGTAAAAAGTTTCTCTCCCGCCTTGCTTGGGTAACCTAGCGAGGTTTTTCTTATCCAGTAGATAAGGTCAGAGTGCTAAAGTTATCTTGAATAGGCTTAATCTTAGAAGTTCTTTAAGCTCTCTAATAGAGAGGTTGTAAATACCTCTCCATGAGATTGGTTGTAAAACTGATAGCTACAACGCTCCTCAAAGTGCTCACAGACTTCCTTGGCGAATTCTTTTTTACTCATCAGAGTAGGCGCTACTACTGGCATAGTGGTCTGCTCTGGAGAGTGACTAAAAGTGAGTCGTATTTGTTTGTGTTTATTATTAGTTATATCTGCAAGTTGCGCTTTAGGAAAATTTTGATATGCCTGCCAATAGTTAATCATCTCTCCATTTTGCCACCAAAGTGATGGATCTGCACTGAAATACTGCTGATAAGCTTCAGGATGCTTGAACAAATTATATAACACAAACAAACCACCGTAAGAGTGTCCCCAAATGGCTTCTTGCTTCGGTTTCTCGCCCAACTGACCATATACCCACGGCTTTATTTGTTTTTCAATCAACGCATAAAAGTGTGCTGCACCGCCATTTAATCGCTCTCTACCTTCTTCTTGAAAAGCACCGTTATCTACAGTGTTGGCTAATAATGGTGGGGTATAGTCGTAGGCGCGGGCATCAACATCGAAGCGATAAGGTGTTTGGTAACCTATAAAGACCAAAGTAGGCGCTGATTTTTGTGGTGTAGATTGGGATAATAAGCGCAGCGTATCCTTATCTAAATCATCAATAGCCGCATTACCATCAAGCATATAAAGCACTTTACTAGGAGTTTTTACAGAATTGTTAGAGAGTAGATGATAGGTTGTCTGCTCAGGAATAGCTAACCACACTTGATAATGACGAGGTTTTGCATAGGTTTGCAGCGTTTTCAATTGTGAATCGGTTAAGCTAGAGGAGAATAGTTTTGGTGCAGGTGCACTGAAGGTATGATATACGAAACGATACCCGATATCTTTGGCATGCAATAAGCTCATATCTACGGTCTTGGTCAAGTCAGGTTTAGCATAGCTTGGTGACATCATTACTCCTGCCATGGTTATCGTTATCATTGCAAGGCTTCCCCGAGATCTTGACATACTTATCCTTTATTATATTTAGTTTATTGAACAAAGTCTTAGACATAGCGTTGCTTATATTGAAGCTGTAAGAGGATTAACACATGCAATTTATATCACTGATAATTATTGACAAGCAGTTACAATATCGTAATAATAATGCATATGATAATCATTATCAATAATACTGCTTTCTAATGATTCTGTATTTCACAAAAATCCTTCTTATGAGATTAAATTATGTCACGTTCAACTCACTCATGTTTCAGCAAAAACCCATTATCTAAAGTTTGTATTTTATCTATTGCTCTATTATCTTTGGGAGTCGCAGGCTGTCAAAATACGATGTCATCATCGAGCGCAACGCCTTCTAATGCTGTCACCACGGGTCTGATGAAAACGCAAAGCAGCTATGCTGATACTCGTTATTTGACGATTGACGGCAAAGACTATCCTGTTTCTGAAAGCTCTGCTCGAGTAGTCATTAATGAAGCGAAAAATGCTCCAGAATTGGTCGCTGATATTTTTGATGGAAAAGGTAAAGTTGCGGTACCAGGCTATAAAGTGATGTTGATAGTTCGAACTAACTCAGTGGCTGCAGAAGGCAGAAAGCTAGATAATGGTAAAGTTATCGATAATCGCATGATCCATCGTGGCAGCAAAACTCTTGTTGGTATCCCTGTTGTAAACGGACAAGCAAAACTTGATCAGGCACAATTATTAGACTTCGATATTATTTATGATGATTTATCAACAGTCGTTGCAGAGGGAGAAGTGGTGAAACCACGAGGTACAAAACTAACCAAAGCAGAGACACCCATTACCAATAAGAAAGTGATCGTGCATTCACTGACCTTGCCGAACATCGTTAGTGGTGAAAGCGCAGGTGGTGGTGTTAATTTCGAAGCCAGTGCAACGGTAGATGGTAAAGTTATCAAAACTGGTGCTAATAGTGCTTTTAATATCTTTTATACCGTGACTAGTGATAATGCTAGAGGGTTTTAGTTGTTGATTTTTAACTGGTAAGAACAGGCTCTG
>NZ_JBQSVP010000146.1:0-7357 GCF_052376345.1 Psychrobacter sp. AOP5-GZ1-6
TGTAGCTCAACGTTGAAACTAAACAATTCGACAAGTCAGACGACGACAATAGTACCTTTGTTTAAATTGACAAATATACCAGCTGTTATGAGATCTAAAGGTTGGCATATGGCCGCCTATCTTAACGAGAAATGGCTAACTGATACAAGTTTAGAAATGACTGCGGCAGAAAAAGGGGACTGGTCAAAGATTAGACCTGATCTAATATTATACAAACCTAATGTATTTAATCATAAATGGCTTGAAAACTTTGAGAGGTATAACGATGCTATAGATGAAATTAAGATCAATATTACATCTAAAGCATCGAAAAAATTAATTTTAAAGTATCTTAATAGAGACGGTGCTTTCAAATCTTCAAACTTAAAAGGCTTATCTTACTCTTCAGAAAGTAACTATCGAGATTTAAAGAATATTAACTCAGAAAATGATAAAGAATTGAAAAAACTACAAAAATTTCATGAAAATTGGCAATGCCAAAAACAGTCAATTGATGATGGAGTGAACGATCAGCTTGATACATACATAAAAAATGGGTTCAAGATTGACGATTTGTGGTCTACCTTCGGTTCTTTTGCAATCTATGCAGCTATAGGTGACTACAAGATAATTCCTCAACGTAACGACTACTACATGATTTATATTGAATCTATCATATGTTATGCAATTGATAGCTACGACTTTATAGAGATCCCAAATGACTATTTAGGACATTGGAATAAAGATAAATTCGAATTTAATATTCTTTTTAAAAAAGATATCAATAATTTAAAATCTCCCGCAGGAACTTTTAATCCAATCAACCTACTTTACCCAGTATATAATAGTCACTACCAGGAGTATCGTAAGAAGTATAAAAAAGGGCGCGATATGGTGGTTTGGACTAAGCCTAAAGTTATAAGTATGGAAAACATGTCAAATGAATTTAAAACTTTCATAGTAAAAAAATCGGATATAAATTCATCACTATGATTTGCGAGTAAAGATAATGATAAAATATTTAATTACTATACCACTATTATTAGCTTTAATTATTTACTTGATTGTTAATATCAAGATTGATAATCAAGTAAAAACAATCTTAAACGACTTTAATTCTGCAAGTGAATGCAACTATGTTTCTACTAATAAATTTGCAGATGGAGACATAACAGATACTGAATACTTATTTTATAGATGCGTATTATCACCAGATATTAAAACACTATATTTCTACGTCGATAAAGAAAATAAAAAAATTGTCAAAAAAATAGTAATTCCTACTAACTATGAAAGTATTGTGGGTTCATCTCCTAGGTTATGTACTACAGGAGTTAGTAAAACTGATAAAAAAAACATATATGATGTATGTAGTGTATTTATTGTTTACGAAAAGACTCTAACAGGACGACAGGAGTTATTTTTCAGTACACCGTTGACTATTAATAATAACAAAGCGCTGAGAGATGAGACCATGCAACAAGAGCATATACAAAATGTAGATGCTTTTTTATAGCCATTTAGTTTATTGAACGTATCTATTCAAAGCAGAACGCAACTAATAGAGACCAAAAAATAATTAAATGTACAAATGAACTTGAAATACTATAGTTAACAAGAAGGCGTCTTAAGACTAGGAAGTAGTACAAACTGTACTCATCTAATAATAGCAATCTATACTGCCACCCATATCGTACACTTGGCGCGCAACAGTCTGGCACACGTGACAGGGCTGACCATCAGTCGTCGCCACCATGAACGTCATGCCTCAACATTAGAAGCAGGCATTCACTTAACCCAGCTGCGTCTGATTACCGCAGACACGCCGTGGGTTGGTAGCTTATATAGTAAACGCGTGCTACCGCCAATGACTGGTATCACAGATGATCCAAGCGATACCGACAGTCGCAATCATATGACTCCGACCAAAAGCTATCTACTGGACAGCCCTGCCCAACCTATCAATCGAACAGAGGCCCAAGCAGGGGCCAACTACGGCAGTCACTTTACCCATAGATCTGATGATCAAACCCTGATGCAGTCTATCGGTGATGGTGAGCACTTAATCAATACTGGTAGCTTATTGTCTAGCACACGCCCTAGCCTATTTACTACAGACAATGAACAAGCCGTTGAGAGTGGCTATCGTAATACAGATAATGGCCTATCAGAGTGGATCAGCGATCATAGAGATGAGCAAGCGTACTCACAGCTAAACGTCGATGATGGTCAAGTGGCTGCCATGCTCAAGATGGGCGTGATCAATGCTGAAAGTGATGGCGCCAGTAGTAAACGTCAAGGCATCAATGCCAATACTAGCGCTCAAATCAATATCAAGTCGGGTGAAGCTTTAGTATTCTCCACCCAGCCGCAAACCCATGCGCAATCTGAGCAGCACAACTATCAACAGCACACCCCGACTCTGACTCAAACATCATTGGGTGGTCAACATTTGGCTGAGCGCTTAACACAATTGGCAACGGGATTGGGACGTCAGGTCAATGACCATAAAGCGATTAAGACCCAGTTAGAAACTATCGCAGAGGAGCAGCAAACCAAAACCCATCAACAAGCGCCCTATACGCTGATCGATGGCGCTGCTGATACGAGCTATGTCAGTGACGAGACGCTGATTCAGCGATCTATGGGTGAGATGGTAACGACCACTCAGCAAGATATGATGGTGAGTAGTGGTGATGGGCATCATCAGGTCAGTAGTGAGTCTTTGACAGTGGTTGCTGATGGTCAGTTCAGTATGACCAATGGTAAAGACAATATTATGCTGTCTGCGCATACAGGGAAGCTTGAGGCAACGGCGAAGCAAGATGTGAATATGTCATCCTCAACTAAAGAGGTTGAGGTGGTAGCAACGAATAAGATTACGCTGACGGCGGGCGGTGCGAGTATCACGCTAGATGGCGGTGATATTACGATTGCGGCAATGCAGTTTACGGAAAAGGCTGGTAAGCATAGTCGTGATGGCGGCGGGATGGATGGACAGGGGTTGGCGGGGTTGCCGAATGTCATTCCTGAGAAAAAGACACTGATGGATGGGGTTTATAATTTGGCCTATCAGTTTATCAACGATGAAAAAGAGCCTTATGCCAACACGCGTTATACTGCTATAAATAAACGTACAGGCGAGGAGTTCAAAGGAATGACTGATAAAGACGGTTGGTCAGAACGTTTTCATTCTGATACCGATGATGAGATTGAAGTGCATTTAGAGCTGCCTTGGCAAACAGAAATAGGGAAAAAATAATGACAGAGGGTGTTGTTTCAAATGCTATTGCGCAAGCAAGTCCAGAGAACAATAAAACTATACAAATATCAGATCCAAGAAAGTTCTTAGTACATTTTCGTAGGCCTTTAGGACCGGATTATGATGGCTCCTATGGCTTTGATTGGCTTCGGGATGATTATGTTTATGATAGACAACAAGTGCTTGAAGAAGGCAATATTCCAAAAAGATTATACAACGGATCTAAAATTGAAAACTTAATAAAAGAATATACCCGCCTCAAGCGTAGCGATGCGGCTGATCTAGCAGAAATCAAAGAAATCGAACCTTTGAACAAAGAGACTTATATCCCCGCATGGCTAGCGATATTCCCGACATCTAATCCTATTAATGCCAATGGCGTTGATCTACATCTGCAAATTGATCAAGAGTCTGCTGACAGCGCTGAACCTCTACCGCTAGAAGATGATGGCACTATGCTTAGCTTTGAGACCAGTACTGGTATCGTCGTATCGCCTCCTAAGATATCTTTAGGCAAGCTCATCACTCAAAAGCGTGAGGACAGGGAGTTAGTTTCATCAGTAGCAGGACTATCCTCCAAGACTGTCTACTACTATAAAGATGAATCAGTCAAAATCAATATAAAGGCGACCGATAGTTATAGCGAAGCAGGTTACGTCAAAGTAATCGCTACTCGCAAAGGGAAAACACGTAATGTAGGACTGCTGATGATGTATCCTAATAGCGTCGTTCCTAAAGCAGAAGTGCAGGTAGTGAAATTTACTGTGACTCCATACGACAAAAATAATCCTTCTGCATCCCATGTGTTCATTCCATTTGGGTATGAAAATGCTATTGAGACAAAATCGTTTAATCAAGCATTAGTAAAAGCAAAGGTGGTATCCCCTAAAAACAATATTGAACTAAAATTGCCTAATGAGCTAAAAAATTATCAGTTAGATAAAGATAAGCCAATAAGAGAATCCATCGAATCCTTTTTGAATAAGTATCAAAATAAGAATATTCCCAATGACGAGCAAACAAAAATAGAGCTAACAAATAATACCATTTCACTATTTGAAGTGCTTCATCCTAAAAAAGTATCAGAAGATAACTATGTCCATAGCGGCTGGATTGACGATAATAATAACAAGAAAACTTACGTTATTTTTACGGATCTAAAAGTAAATGAGGGTCAATCTGCTACCTATGGGAGGGCTACTATCCGAAGAGCAACTGAAAAAGAGATAAAGATATGTAAGACGCATGGTGGCGCTTCTTGTAACTCAGTTTGGGGTAATGCTGTATTATTATTTAATATTACAAGAGATGATATACACTCGATAGTCCATGAGCTAGGGCATAGCTTTGGGCTATGGCATACCTTTACACCATATGGTCAGCCACCTTCTATGGAGCATAGTTTTTATAGGGGGTATACCGATAATATAATGGACTATAATTTAAAGACAAATCCTAAAACAATTACTAATGCTGAACTTAACAATCCATTTAAAGGACATACCCATGCTTTATTCAAATGGCAGTGGGATATGTTACGTAGCGATAGGAGCATGGATTACTCTGATTCTTAAAAGCTACTCCAGTAATTTTTAAAAGGCAAATGATATGAAAAAAATTTTAATTCTTGCAGCAATGTCATTACCGCTAGCAAGTTGCGCGAGTGTCAGCAACAAACACGAAGTAGTTGCTGAGTCTACTGAATTATCAGATATAAAAGAAATTGTAATTGATGAACCTGTAAATAATAAAAAACCAGTAATGTGTCATGAGCCGACAGGCTATGACAACCAACCTATACCACTGGATACTGGAGTATTAAGAGAGACTCCTATTGATGTCATACCGAAAGAGCTATTTATTGAAAGGCTAGAAGCCTCTTCTTTGTGGAGTAAAGTAAGCCACGTTAACTCTTTCAAAAGTGATTTTTCGTTAAGTGAGATTAATGGCTTTCTTCAAATTCGAGGTGATGGTAGTTTTTCGAAATCAGAAAATATAACTAAAGTTTTTTACTCTCCCTTAGATATTGATGAAAGAAACAAATACGGTCATCAGCTACTAGGTCAAGAAAAGTTTGCTATGACAGAAATCATTAGTTTAGTGATTGATGATCACGAGAAAGCTGATGCAATCCTGGACCAGCTTTATCAGCAATATTTAGTTAAAGTTAAGAATAATAACGTATTGAGTGACGGAGAAACACTGCATAGCTATGTTCGCTATAACGGTATATTGTTCGAGCTTTGGGGCATGAACCGAACCAATCATCCTATTAAAGAGTGCAACTTAACTCTTTTGACAGGCTTGACAATTAATTAGGTGTGTTTCGTGGTTAAACTTATTTTTATAGCAATGTCACTCTCATTAGCAAGCTGTACAAGCTTAAGTACTTCAAAAGTCATAGCTAGTGAGCCAGCACTACTACAAGATGATAAACAGGCAATGATAAATGAACCTGTCAATAATAACAAACCAGTAATATGCTATGAACCACCCGAATATGATAATCCACCGGAACTACCTGATACAGGAGTGCGCAGAGAGACTCCCATTGATATCGTACTGAAAGAGCTATTTATTGAAAGGCTAGAAGCCTCTTCTTTGTGGAGTAAAGTAAGCCACGTTAACTCTTTCAAAAGTGATTTTTCGTTAAGTGAGACAAATGGCTTTCTTCAAGTTCGTAGCAGTTCTACACATGTAAAGAAAATTTCTTATACCCCTCTAGATGTAAATAAAAGAAATAAATATGGACATCAGTTATTAGATCAAGAAAAATTTGCTATGACGGAGATTATTAATTTAGTGATTAATGATCACGAGAAAGCTGCTGCAGTCCTAGATCAGCTTTATCAGCAGTATCTTGTTAAAGTTAAGAATAATGATGTATTGAGTGACGGAGAAACATTGCATAGCTATGTTCGCTATAACGGTATATTGTTTGAGCTGTGGGGTTTAAGTAGAAATACACATCCTTTGGAAGTATGTAATTTCAATATGCTAACAACGCTGACAGTCAGTTAGAAATTGAACATGATTAAACTTATTTTTATAGCAATGTCGCTATCTTTAGCAAGTTGTACAACCGCAAGTACTTCAAAAGTCATGGCTAGAGAGCCAGCACTACTGCAAGATGATGAACAGGCAATAGTAAATGAACCTGTAAATAATAATAAAACAGTAAGATGCTATGAACCATCAGAATACGATAGTCTACCTGCATTACCTGAAATAGATGTATTAAGAAAGACTCCTATTGATGTCGTACCGAAAGAGCTATTTATTGAAAGATTTAAAGCCTCTCCCTTATGGGAGCAAACAGAACGTAAAGATGAAGACAGATCCAGTTTTAGACTTAGTGTTCTTAACGGTTTTCTTCAAGTTCGTAGCAGTCCTACACAGGTAAAGGAAATTGCTTATTCACCTTTAGACGTAAAACAAAGAAACAAGTATGGACATCAGCTATTGAATCAAGAAAAAAGTGCTATGACAGAAATTATCAATATAGTCATTGATGATCACGATAAAGCTGCTGAAATACTAGACCAGCTTTATCAGCAATATTTAGTCAAAGTAGAAAACAACGAAATTCTAAGTGACGATGAAACCTTACATACTTATATTCGTTACAACAATATATTGTTTGAGCTTTGGGGCATGAACCGAACCAGTCATTCTATCAAAGAGTGCAACTTGGCTATGTTGACAGGCTTGACAATTAATTAGGTGTGTTTCGTGGTTAAACTTATTTTTATAGCAATGTCACTCTCATTAGCAAGTTGTACAAGCTTAAGTCCTTCAAAAGTCATGGCTAGTGAGCCAGCACTACTGCAAGATGATGAACAGGCAATAATAAGTGAACCTGTAAAGTCAGATAAATCAGTAATATGCTATGAACCACCCGAATATGATAATCCACCGGAACTACCTGATACAGGAGTGCGCAGAGAGACTCCCATTGATGTCGTACCGAAAGAGCTATTTATCGAAAGATTAGAAGCCTCTCCTTTATGGGAAAAAGTAAGTTATTCTAATCACTTTGAACGTGAGTTTTTACTGGAGAAAGTTAACGGTTTTCTTCAGATCAAAGGTGATGGTAGTTTTTCGAAGTCAGAAAAA
>NZ_JBQSVP010000147.1:0-7286 GCF_052376345.1 Psychrobacter sp. AOP5-GZ1-6
ATTACTCTCGTTTATATAATATCTGTGGTTAATAAGCATGTTATTTCGATCTAAAAAGTATACCCGTGTTATACAAATCGCTAATCCTATTCTTCATAGTACACTCTGTACTAGGTTGATCTTTTGGAATGTGCGTAAGATATCGAAAATAACATATAAAAATAAGATCATGTTTTAAAGGCTGATTATGCGTACTCAATCCATCTTGAATTTGTTAGTTATCGATGACGATCAGCTATACGCTGAGCACCTTGTGCACTTATTAGGTAGTTATTATGATGATGTGAATTTAGGATTTTTAGATGATAAAGAAGAGCTGTTAAAGTCGCTACGACAGTCGTGGGATGTTTTGGTATTTGGTAATGCCTATGATATGAATTTCACAGATGTCGTGGGTATCGTCCAAGAGCAAGATATTGATCTCCCTATGATTTGCCTGTTGGATGAAAAGATGGCATCGCCAATTCGTAATAATGAGGCGTTACCTAATATTATCAGCGGTACAATGGTCAAAGCACTCAAAGTAGACGAAGAAATGGCAGTGGTCATGTCTATTTGTTTGCAGCATGATAGCTTACGCAGTCGCCGTGAGCTCAAAACATTACGACATGTACTCTCTGAAGCTGAGCAACGTGCCAATGTCTTGATTAAAAACTCTAAAAGTGCGGTTGCCTATATAGATGAAGGCATCCATATTTTTGCCAACGACCCTTATCTTCAGCTTTTTGGTTTTGACTCGATGCATGATGTCGTTGGTGTACCTATTATTGACCTGATTGCAGGTGGCGATAACGTCAAAGGGTTTAAGCAGTTTTTGCGTCAGTTTGCTAAAGGTAATCGTCAAGAAGTAGAGTTTAAGTTTGAAAGTATACGAACAGACGGTAGTACTTTTGAAGCAAAGTTACAGCTGGCTGCTGCAACCTTAGACGGTGAGCCAGTGACTCAGGTTATCATCCAACAAGATCACAGTAACAGCGCCGAAATTGCCGAGCGTTTGGCTGCGGCTGAATGTAAAGATAGTCTAACAGGTATTAGCAATCGCCGCGGCTTTGAAGAAAAAATGGAAGCGGTGTATCAGCAAGCACGCCAAGACTTGTTGACGGCAGGTCTACTATACGTTCAGCTTGATAATATCGGTAAAATTAGAAGTAGTCTAGGTTTGCAAGGCATAGATGCTACTGTCAAGCAGGTGGCGTATGCATTAGATGAGTTGGTGTCAGATGGACATGTTAGCCGTTTCAGTGATACCGCATTTACTATTCTTGTAGAAGACAAGAGCGGCTCAGAGCTTAAAGAACTGGCTGAGCATATTGGTTCGCACATCAGTAGTATGCTTATTGAAGTGGAGAAACGTACTACTAGTACGACGGTCAGTATCGGCATTGTCAAAATTGACAAAAATACGGTAGAGCCAAATATATTGCTCGAGCGTGCGATGGATGCCATCAACCAGATTATGATTGAAACATCTAATCATGGCGACACTTACCATTTATACGATCCAAGCGAACATGCCAATAGTGATGATAACGCATTGGCGGAGTCATTAGTTGATGCCATCGCCAACAATCGTTTTGAGCTATCGTTTCAGCCAATATATGATATTGATAATGATCGCAGTGATTTCTTTGAGGTCTATCTATGCTTACCATTAGCCGATGCTGAGAATACGGTGTTGACTCCTGATCAATTCATGGCAGTTGCCAAAACGCATAATTTGCTAGAGAAGATAGATCGCTGGGTGCTAATTAATGCCTGTAAAAAAATAAATGATGTACGTAAAACGCACCCTGAAGCTAGGCTGTTGGTACAGTTAACAAGCGCGTCATTGATTGATAAAAAACTACCTAGTGTTGCTAGCCAATTGATAAAAGCGGTGGGCGGTGCAGCAGGTGTACTTACCTTACAGTTTAATGAAAAAGACATCTCAGATCATTTGACCATCGCGAAAACTCAGTTTGCAGCGCTTAGTAAGATCAGTTGTCAGCTAGGTATCAATAATTTTGGCTCTTCTGCCAAATCTATAGAAATTGCTAGTTTTGTGCAGCCAGATTTGGCACGTTTGCCGCGTAGCTATGTGGAGGATATTGACTCATCAGATAACTTAGATACGGTGAAGTCACTTATTAGACGAACCAATGAAGTCAATGTTGATGTGCTAATGCCTTATATCGAAGATGCTGCAACGATGTCTGTTGCTTGGAGTGTGGGTGCGCGCTATCTACAAGGTTATTACTTAGAAGAGCCTAGTAGTACGATAAATGTTGCGACTTAATATGCCATAATGTCTTTTGTGGTATTTGTCATTTAAGCATTATTTGTTGGTGTATAAGCTGACAAATAATGCTGTCTTTTTGCCAGTATTTATTTATGTTGTTTATATACGGCTGATATTCTCTAACCAAAGATTACCAAACATGTCTATTATTAGTAAATATCAAATAGGTGGTATTCTCGTCGCTGTTTTATCGCTCAGTGCCTGTAAGCATAGCCCACCACCTGACCACCGCGATCCTGTAACCTTACCATTATATACCGCAGGCGATGCGGATAATGGTGCTATTATCTACCAAGATGCCTGTGGCCAATGCCATCGGCTCAATGCCGGACTCAATAAAAAAGGTCCACAGTTGATGAATATCTATGGTGCACCGGCTGCTACGCTAAACGATTACACTTATAGCGAAGGGTTAAAACAGTCAGGTTGGGTCTGGGATGCTGAGACACTTGACCCTTATATTGCTGATGCCGAAAAAGCGATGACAGGTTCAAAGATGTTATCTAATCCAATGCCGGATGCTAAAGAACGCGCTGATGTGATTGCTTATTTATCAACACTTCGTGCGCCATTACCAGCAGTGGATGATGATAAAAAGTAAAATTTGATGTTGTAACGACGTTATAACTACTATTGCCATAAAAAACGAGCCAATGACTTCCTATGACGCATGAAACGACGGACTATCGCCATAATCAGCAAAAAATTGAACAGTTAATGGTGCAACTGAATCAAATTGTGCTCGACAAGCCGCAAGTGGTGAAGCTCGCACTCAGTGGCATATTAGCAGGTGGGCATTTACTACTGCAGGATCTGCCAGGTATGGGTAAAACTACCTTAGCACAAGGGCTGGCGCAGTTGTTAGGGCTGAGTTTTAATCGGGTACAATTTACCAATGATATGCTGCCTGCAGATATTTTGGGAATGAGTATCTATGATCAAAGTAAGCAGCAGTTTGAATTTCGCCATGGTCCTATTTTTACTCAGCTATTGCTCGCTGATGAGATCAATCGCTCTAGTCCTAAGACGCAAAGCGCGTTATTAGAAGCGATGGAAGAGCGGCAGGTTAGTCAAGATGGGCAGACTCATCGTTTACCGCAGCCGTTTTTTGTGATTGCGACTCAAAACCCATTGCAGCAAGCTGGTGTCTATCCGCTTCCTGAGTCGCAGCTTGATAGATTCTTATTATGTTTGTCGTTGGGTTATCCGTCACCTGCGGCAGAGCGTGAACTTTTAAAAGGCCAGAATCGTCGTGAGTTGCTACAAAGTTTATCGGCTGTGCTCGATGCCGATGCCGTTTTGCTCGCTCAACAAGGCGTCAAGCAAGTCTATGTCGCAGATGTGGTGCTGGACTATCTACAAAGACTGGTCGCAAAAACTCGCGCGAGCCAAGAGTATCATGGTTTGTCACCGCGTGGCGTGCTGTCATTACAACGTGCGGCACAGGCTCATGCTTATGTGTCAGGGCATATGGAGATCACGCCTGAAGACATCCAAGCCGTGTTTGCTGCTGTAACGGACCATCGACTCGGTCAGCGTTTTATACCTGCTCATGTGACAGGTGGGAGCTCACCGCAAACCATTGCCCAACGAATCTTAGCATCAGTGCCTGTCGTCATTTAAAAATATTATTTAATAGTGGAACACTTCAAAACAGTGATCAGTCAGCTTATCAATTAATGGTAAGGATAGGGTAGTCATGAGTCTTTTGCCAAAAGCCTTAACCGTACCAATTACCTCAGCATTAAGTCGCTGGTTTGCATCGCGCGCACCTAAAAGCGATAGTGCTACTCTGAATTTGCGCAACGTATACATCTTCTTTAGCCGTGAAGGCATGCTGTTTTTAGTATTGCTAGTGATCACCTTTATCGCTGGTATCAATTATGGCAATAATTTGGTGCTAGGATTGTGCTTTTATTTGGTGAGTGTTTGGCTTATCAGCTTTCATGTAACGTTTGCCCATATTTCAGGCCTAAAGCTGCAACTCCTAGAGGTAACAATGGTAGAGGCCGGCGCACCTGCGTGGGTGACTTTACAACTGCGTAGTGAGAGCCGCCAACCAAGACGACAGCTGTTATTTGATTTTGAGTCGCTTGATAACCAAAAGAAAAAGCACGCCGATAGTCAACATTCTGTACTGGTCGCTAGACTGCAAGGTGAGCAAATTATTCGACTTCCTGTTCAAACCAATGCTCGTGGCCAGCTTGAATTACCACGTCTAAAAATAAAAACCGTTTATCCTTTAGGTATCATGCGAGCATGGTCTTATGTCTACTTTGCCCGTACAGCTTGGGTGTATCCAAAGCCAGAAGCTTTCGACTGGCAAGCGCAGTATGCTGTCGCAAGTGCAGAGGATTTACCGGTAGGTGGACAGCATCGGCAAGGTCAAGATGATTTTGAGCGACTCGATAATTATGTAGAAGGTGAGTCGTTGGCGCGCGTGTCTTGGGGACATGTGGCACGAGGTCAGGGCATGCTTACCAAGCATTTCGCCGATCCTGTCGGTCATGAGCAAACGCTAGATTATGCTGACATGCCTGCCGCCCAGCATGAGCAAAAGCTGGCGCAATTGGCTTATGGTGTGGTCACACTAGGCCAGCTTGGCGTGCCATTTAATATGCGCTTACCTAGTGATATGCCGTCTGCTGCAATGGTGGGTGAAGGTGATGGCTTTGCGCAAGCTTGCTTGCTAAGGCTGGCGAAAGCACCATGAGTCACTCTCCCGTTTTTTCTGACAACCAATCTGCTAGCACTGCCACAATAGAGGCAGTAAATTCTGCGAGCTTTGAGCAGTTAGCACAAGGTCATAACGCCACCGCTGATAGTGCGCTGAACCGTAATAGTAAATGGCACCGCAAATTATTTGCGCTACCAGCGTATTATTGGGTCATCATTGCTCAAGTGGTTGTCATTCTACCGCACGCTGCACACTTGCCTTTATGGTTAATAGGTTTTGCAGTGGTGAGTATTAGCGCTCAGCTACCACAAGTGAAAGCGCGCTTCAAAAAAATAGCCCGTTTAAAGCGTGTTTATCAAGGCATGCAGATGCTTGGGTTTTTATTAGGTCTGGCTGGCTTGTGGTTGACTTATAATACGGCATTTGGGTTAGATATGGGTGTGGCATTTTTAGTGCTATGCCTCATTAGCAAGCTTTGGGAGTTGTATAAGCGCCGCGATGCCTATGTGGTGTTGAACTTATCACTGTTTGTATTGGCTGCATTGTTTTTGATGGATCAAGGGCTGTTTACGACTTTAGAGGTTGTGATTGGTGCGGTTATCGTGTTGCTCGCTTTCATTGCATTAAATGATGATGGCAATGCTCGTGGTGATGGACGTCTGCGTACTTTGGGTGTGCTGGGTGTTGGTGCGCTACCGTTATTGGTAGTGTTGTTTTTGTTTTTTCCACGCTTACCGCCGCTATGGTCCGTTCAGCTCTCAGGTCAGCAAGCAATCACGGGTGTCTCCGACAGTATGTCACCTGGCGACTTTGCTAACTTAGGACAGTCAACTGAGCTAGCATTTCGGGTAGAGTTTAAAAATAACCGCCCACCACAGCAGCAGCTCTATTGGCGTGGTTTGGTATTTAGTGATTTTGATGGAGTGACGTGGCGTCCTAGCCCCCAGCAGCGACAGTGGCAAGCAGTGTCGCAAAGACCTACTTGGATTGAAAATGTATTTGCTACCGTTCCTGAAGCTGAGCAAGTAGCACCGAGCACTTATCAAGTTATTTTAGAACCCACGCAGCAAAACTGGCTGTTTGGACTTGATTACCCGTTTACCAGTCAACCAAATATCAGTACCACCTCAAATTTTACGTTATTAAATAACCAGCCTGTCACGCAGCAGCTACGCTATAACGTATTGCAGTTTCCGTCGATGCGTATCGACCCTGTCCTTAGTGATAATTTAAGGCGTCGAAATTTAGCATTGCCAAGTGAGGGCAATCCACAAACACGAGCACTGGCCAAGCAGTTATTTGCACAGTCAGGCTCTGACCCTGTACGTTATATGGCAGCTATTGAGCGCTGGATTAATCGAACAGACTTTCGCTATACGCTATCGCCGCCGCGGCTAAATAATAACCGTATTGATGAGTTTTTGTTTGATACTAAAGCAGGATTTTGTGAGCATTACTCATCGAGCTTTACTTTTATGATGCGCGCAGCGGGTATTCCTGCACGAGTCGTAGCAGGCTATCAAGGTGGTGAGCCGAGTCGAGGCGGTGATGTTTGGGAAGTTCGGCAGATGGATGCGCATGCGTGGACTGAGGTTTGGCTTGAAGGTCAAGGCTGGGTACGTGTCGATCCCACTGCCTTTGTCGCTCCTGAGCGTGTGGAGCAAGGTATGGATGCGCTAACACAGTCACAGGGCGCAGCAATGTTTGGTGATGGCGCTGGTGCACAGATCAACTATCAACAGTATCAAATGCTACAAGCCTTACGTCGTTTCTCAGATCAAGCCAGCTATTATTGGCAAAAAGACGTCGTTGGCTACGATCAGGATAAGCAATCTAACTCGCTACTTAAGTGGTTCAATATCAGCTCTATCATGCAGCAGATTGTCTGGTTGGCAGCGAGTGCTATTACGGTCATGGCTGTTTTGGTATTTATCATCTGGTATCGTCGCCGAAAACGCTGGCATCCAGCAGATTTGCCACTGGTTCAGCTGTCACAGCGTATAGCTAAGCAAGATAAGTCATTAGCTCGCACCGATAACGAAGGTCAGCTGGCATGGCTTGAGCGCTTGGCCAGCGCTATTGATAGTCGCAATGATACAGATGTCAATAATGCAGCTAAGGTCAGTAATGAAGCTAAGATCAGTACTGCTAGTACATTAACGGACAGTGATCACCCTGACGTTATCCAAGAAAAAATTATGCAAATTAGGCAAGACTACCGCCAGTTACGCTATGGTCGCTTGAGTACCATTGAAATCGGTGATAATGAGTACCAAAAAGTGCTTAAGCAGTTGAAGGACAATGTACACGAGTTATTATAAGTTTATTTAG
>NZ_JBQSVP010000148.1:0-7201 GCF_052376345.1 Psychrobacter sp. AOP5-GZ1-6
CGTGCATATTTGTGTTGTCATAAGCAATCATCGTGTCATGCATGATATCGCCTGCTATGACGACGATATCAGGATTTTGTGCATCAACTATAGCTACCAACTTATCTATTTGTTGATTACCAAACCATCTTCCCCAATTTATCTATTTGTTGATTACCAAACCATCTTCCCCAATGAGTATCAGACACTAATGCTATAGTCATAGGCTTATTCAGCGGCTTATCTGTCGTCACTGTCAAACGATGTACCACAGGCGAGTAAGCATTAAATACAGCCAAGCTGACAATAGCTACATAAGCCGTAAGCGCAAACACACGTATCAGCTTAGGACGCGACTGACACTTTAATAATTTATTAAAAAAGAGTGATAATACAGCAGTGGCTATACCTGCATAGAACATAAAGCCTTGTAAAATATTGATAACTAAATAAACGTTAAAACGCTCGCCCCAAAAATCGCTTAGACCATAAATGAGAAAAACATTATTAACGATAAAAACGCTTATAGCCAAAATAATCTTTCTACTCTGCCGATTTGGTTTGATAAACCAGCAAAGCAAAATACAAGTCATAAAGGAAAGTAATTGAGTGAAAACAATGAAGTACCACATAGTAAAATCTACTCAGATAGAATGAGATTATCTTACGATAAAAATAGCTTGTTTTTGGTGCTTAGCCCATATTCCATCAATATTCCATAGCTTTTACACGAATATCCGTTAAATAAAATCGTATGATTTATCATCAGAATCTTGCAGACAATAATAAAGGTGAAAAATGAATAAACGCTGGGGTTTTTGGACACTTTGGGTTTGTATCAGTGCCATCGCGGGCTTTGTATGGGGAGTTGCATTAAACGGTAATTCTTGGTTATCTATAGGCGGTATGGTGGCAGGCATAGGCTGCTTTATTGTGTTTTATACATTGCTTGATGATTTTGCACGCAAACACCAATTGCATCGGTTTATAGCAGCGTTACAGACAGGCGTCTATATAAAAGCAGGGTTACAGGTTCTAAATCTGGCCATGCCTATTGCTCCTTTTATATCACCAGAGATTTTGGCAGGGATAGCTGCTAGCTATATTGCTGAACTGTTAGGCTTGGATTATCACCAACCTTTTTTATCAAGCTTGGTTATGACGTTAATAACAGGCGCTTTACTGTCATTATGCGTCGGGGTTATCAGCCTTATCGTGCTTTTGGTATCAAATAAGAAAGCACGTACTATAATCGACCCACTATAAAATAAATACAGCGATACGGGTTACATTTTGCACTGCCTTAGCGTTTATCTGGTGCTATTTTACAGACGCCATTTTCACACGCTTGCACGACTGCTGTACCATATATCATCTTGGTCACCCAGTTTGGAATTCTATAACGATTGCGAGCGACATATGGATAGCCAAAGTTACCCAGTTGCTTGATCACTGGCAAAAACAACAACGGTGACCACTTAACGCCACCCGTTTTGTATAAAAGTCTTACGGCATCCATATGTGTGTACCAATTGCCATAGCTGTCTTTTATGCACATATAGGTCATCGCATCCTCACAGCTGAATCCTGCTACCGCTAACTCATCCAGTCCATCCACTACAGGAACTAAGCGTATCTTTTCCGGTTGACGTTTTTTCATATTATGCGCCTCGGTGCTGCATATCACGCAGGCATCATCGTAGTACATCGTGATGGATAAACTCGCCTGCTCTCTATAGCTGTTGATATGGTTTTGGATAATCATGTTAAAACTCCTTTATAAGTGATACATCAGCATCAAGGCTATTAACTTTTTCGGTCGTGTTAACTACTGAATACTTATTGACTGGTGCTAATAAGGGGATGACAGGCTGCTGCGTCCATTGCGGGGCTGCGGTATCTAAGCGCTTAGCCAGTATCGGTAAGTGATTGGTCGGCACCGCTGGAAATAGATGGTGCTCAATGTGATAGAGCAAATTAAACGTCAGTAGATTGATGAGCGGTTGGCGCTCACTGCGAGCATATACCACCTCATCGCAACCATGATGTACGCTCCATACCGCAAAAAATCCCACCATGGTATTGGCCAATATCATCACCAACACGTGATAAATCAACACTGGATACATCGTGATAAAAGCAGTGGCAATTACTGCGAAAATGAGCAACATATCAATGCCGACCAGCATACGATTACGGCGGCTACCATGCGTCAATCCAAACCACTGAATCGCAATCGAGAACAACCCGCCACCTAATATCGCCTTATACCATGGCAAGCGTGCCCAGTTACCCTCAACATCACTGTCGCCAAGCGGATCTCGATGATGGTTGAGATGAGTATGCCGAATAGCATGTGTGCTACAGAGCATTGTGATACTGAGAAAAAACAGCATGAGCTCGGTGGCAACTCTCCCTACTCCTAGCGTTCGATGATAACAATCATGCGCTTGTCTTAGTGCGGCAGTAAAAAAGAAAAATGTCGCCACAAGTGCAAGTAACCACCACCCTTGCCATGCGCTCCACCATGACAATAATAGAAAAGGTAATGATAAAAAAATATTATAAACAGTCTCTCTCAGACTAAGTTGACGCAAATCTTGCCATTTAATACTGGCTAACGAAGGATGACGCATGATGTTCTCCTTGCTTGATGATAAGTAGTAGCTGTCTTACTAGCGCGACCACTTAATTTAACTTGCTTAGTGTTATTTATTTTACTTCTGTCAAAAGTGAAATAAAAAGACAAATTTTTATTTATACTTAGTATTTATGATCAGTATTCGTGCTTAGGTAATACAACCCATCCTGTGACGATAGCGCTGATCCCGCCTAGGATACTAACAGGCAAAAAGAGTGCTACTATAGCTACACCTGATAATATAATGTTATCTAAAGCGCCAGACGGAAGCCCTGTTGATAATAAAATTATGGCTAGGAATACGATAAAAGTGCTAAGACAACCGATGATAAACAAGGGTAATACTTCATTAGATGAATCAAAGTATATCTGAAAATGGCAGATAACCACTCCTGTGACTAGTGAAGGTAATAAACCAATCAGGCTTCCAAGTATAATAATACTGAATAAGATTGCCACAGCTTGCATCACACCAAAACCAGCAGGTGTTATCGCGCCTGCTATTACACCTATTATAGTAATAGGTAAGCCAATAATTGAGCTACCTATTGCACCGCCTAACAATCCATAAAGCCCTATTACTCTACCGGTTGGGTAGTTTGGTACCGCAACTGTAGCGCCGCTCTCAATAATATCCATACACCCTCCCTTGTTTTATTTAATTTCTGTCAAAAGTGAAATAAATAGATAAATTTTATTCATGTTTAGGTAGTACAAACCAGCCTATTATTACAGCGATTGCACCACCATTACAGCAAAATAGAAAAAGCATCACAGCGACATCTATAAAATCTTTATCTAGAGTAAACAACACCATGTATATAAAAGTGCTTACAAAACCAATTATAAATAATAGTACCGCCTTTTTTATTGAATCAAAATACATCTTAAATAAGCATGCCATAAAGCCAGTTAGTAACGCAGGTAGAAACCCCATTATTCCAACAAGTAACAAAGCTCTAAAAAACCATTCTACTGAACGTTGAAACATAAATGTTTCAATAGAATTCTGTGTAATTAAACTAATAATTACCATAGATAAATCTAAAGCTATTCCGCCAAAAATGCCACCGAGTAACGCATAAAACCCCATTACTCTAAAGTAAGGATAATCAGATTCAGACATAGTTAAAACTGAACCTCCTATATTTCGCTCTTCTTTTTTCTTTAAAGATACGACTATTTGCTTATCAGTTTTTAGCTTATCAACAGTGGCGTTGCTATTAGTCTTACTCATAAAGACCTCTATTTTGTTTCACATGAAACTTATTAAGTATTTTCAATTTAAAACCTTATACTTATCTAAAAGTTATCAAAGTTTTGCAATGTCTTTTCTTTCGATAGTAGTAATTTACCTAGAATCATACTACTAAGTCCTCCCAGCAGCCCCATACCTCCTGTGAATGAGAATAGCTGTAAAGAAAAACTGTCCATCAGAAACCATTCGAATATATAGTAATTAAGCAGCACAACTGATACAGCGTAAGTGGAACTGACTAAAAAGCCCATTAAAAATAACTTACAGTAATCTTCAGCACCTTGTATTTTCATTTCATTTTTGACTACCCAAACCCCTGTAATTATAGAAGGTATTAGACCAAACACAGCACCAAGTACTATCGATGAAACAATAAATATTAATAATAACTCTATTCCTGGATAATCAAATATAAATAACGTACCAACCATTAGACCACCAGTGCTACCACCTAGTAGGCTATAGCCCCATCCCACTCGATTAAATGGATAAGATGATTCTTTGATCTCGTTCGTTAGACTTGTCATGATATTTTCTACTAATGAGCCTAAAAAAATGTTTCACATGAAACAGTTACCTAGTCATTTATGACTTCTGCTCTGTTAACGCTTGCTTTAGCGTTGGCTGCTGAAACTCATAACCTGCGTCCTGTAATACTTGCGGCAATACTTTTTGACCATCAATTAATAGCATCGACATCTCACCAAACATCAGCTTGAGTAAAAATTTAGGTAAGGTAAAAAAGGTCGGACGATGCAGCCATGCCCCAAGCGTTTTAGTAAAAGTATGATTGTTTACGGGGTTTGGCGACGTGAGGTTATATACAAACCCTGGTGTATCACTGGTAGTCTGCAAGGCGTTATCATGTACAGTATCAGCACCACTATCGTGCTTACCAGTAAGGTGCTGCTCAATGATAAATATCGTCGCCCCTACCCAGTCTTCACGGCTGACCCAACTCATGACCTGCTGACCATCGCCCAACTGACCACCAGCGCCCATTTTAAACGGTGTCAAAAGCTTGCCAACCATGCCACCCTCAGGATGAATCACCACACCAGTTCGTACGATGGCCACAGGTACACCATACCCGGTTGCCGTCAAAGCGAGCTGCTCCCATTGCTCACACAACTGGTGGGCAAAATCTGTTTTGTAGTTGCTACTTTCGGTCAGTGGTGTATCACCTTGTACACCATACCAGCCAATCGCTGAGCCACTGACTAGCAGCTTGGGCTTGATACTGGTACGGGCAATAAACTCCAGTATTGACTCGGTAGGTTTAATACGGCTCGCAAGCAGCTGCTCTTTACGCTCATCACTCCAACGCGTATCAGCAATACCTGCACCGGCTAGGTTCAAAATCATATCAAAGGTATTGTCTGTTTTTGAGAGTTCGTCATAAGTCATCATGTCAATATCATTAGGATGTTCTTGGCTGCTGTCACGTGTCAGCCAAGTAATATGTAATTCTCTATCAGCCGTTTGATAACGTTTCTGAATCTCTTTGCTGAACGCACTACCCAAAAACCCTGAACCGCCACTAATTAGAATATTCATGCCCTACTCCCTAATGTGTATTATTTTTCAGTAAAACTTAACCCGTTATAGTTATCGTCTTCTTTTTTAGCCTTTATATCAAAATGACTTTTACATACTTTTGGTAAAGCAATAAGGCTAGCAATCGCTGAGTTGATGCCACCAAACAATCCTATAGCCATCATGAATGTGAATAATACACCCACTTCTATCAATGAGTTTATGCCTAAATACAAAACGATTGCACCCATATAACATGCTGAAGTTATAAAACCAGTTAAGAATGTCGTTCTTATACTTTTACGATCACCGCGCCATACCTTTTGACTAGCAACGATAACACCTGTTAATAAAGCAGGGATAAAACCAAGTAAGCCGACGTACAGTAATGGCTGGTAACCAATTTGAGCAAAATCAGCATCTCTAAAGATGAATAATAAAAACAGCTGCGCTACCATTCCACCAACCAAGCTACCAAGCCCTGCAAACAAAATAATCACTTGTAGATAAGGATACGCACCTAAACTATTATTCGTTTTCATTCTATTTATCTCATTAACAGTCATCGTTAATTTAGTATAAATATGGCGTTGGCAAAGCCAATGAAATTACTATGGATAATTGATGGATAGTGATTTGTCTTATTTAAACGCACCTCTTATTTTTGCTTTTGGCAATGCTGACATGCCTACCCATTCTACTAAGCAAAATGCTTACGAATAGGACATTCACTGTCATTACTATTTTGATTTTTATCTTTTAACTTACTCGCATAATTATTTATAGATTCTATGACAGCCGTCATATTTGGCAATACATGTGCTTTGGTCAGATGCGGCGCTGCTACATCTAAACGCTTGGCAAGCTCAGGTAAATGATTGGACGGCACAGCAGGAAAGAGGTGATGCTCGACGTGATAAAGTAAATTGAAGGTCAGCAAATTAACTACAGGATTGCGCTCAGTTCGAGCGATTGTTTCATCACAATCATGATGCACACCCCACACAGCGATGATGCCCACGCTGGCATTGGCCAACATCATCGTCAGTAAGTGGTATATCAATACTTGAGTCAAGGTTGCAATAGCAGGAACCGCCATAGGAAGCACAGCCAATACCAGCGCCGTGATAATAACAAGGGCAATCAGGCCAAACTCTAACCAAGCGATACGCTGATTGCGGCGACTGCTAAGCCGCAGTCCTTGGCGGTAAATATCCAATCGATATGCTATGCCGCCAAGCATGGCTTGCCACCACGAACCTTTTGCCAAACGGCCTTCGATATCACTGTCACCTAACGGATTGCGGTGATGTTCCATGTGAGTGGCTCGGATACTATGCAAACTGGTCATCAATAGTACACTGAGCAGTAACAATATGCCGGTAACGGTGCGTTTGCTCACGCCCAAGCTATGGTGATAACCATCGTGCGCTTGGCGAAAAGCAGCAGCGAAAAACAAATAAGAAGCGCCACATGCCATCACATACCAAGACTGGCTAGCGAACCACCAAGACAGCAATAAAAATGGATAAGGCAAAATGAGGTTATAAGCAGTTTGAGCACGCGTTAGTTGGCGCAAATCCTGCCACTCAACTGAGGCCATTGCATTTTTAATGGATTGCTCTTTATTAGCGTGTGTCTTATTTGCATTCATTTTACGCACCCATTTGTCGTTACTGTTTCTTATTGCTGCGATTCTTACTAAAACTCGTATCGCTTGATCTTGACTAGCTTTTATATTTATTACATAAATTTCTGTCTAAACAGAAATTTTCACTTAAATTTTT
>NZ_JBQSVP010000149.1:0-7154 GCF_052376345.1 Psychrobacter sp. AOP5-GZ1-6
TAAAATTTATTTGAGTACAAATTATTTATAAAAAACAAGGAAAGTATTAATGTCAGATTTTACTTTATGCTCCGCTACTGAGTTTATCAATCATAGCAATCTGAACATTAATGATCCATTTGAGTTTGGATACTCCTCTATATCTGTAGCTTACTACAAGCAAGCGAACTTGGAACGAGAACAAGGTAATGAAGCTTTAGCTCATGCGTTACAGCTTGCCTCAGATATCTGCTCAATGGCAATCAATCCAAGTAGTCCTAACGACCCTTTTAAAGCTGGTACAACTTACTCTGATGGAAATACTATTCAGCGATCAGCAATCCCAGATGATTTAACAAGCGAACAGCTAGATTTCATAGCAGAAGTTTATACTGATATAACAGACTCAATGATCAGAGCTCGCTTTGCTGACATACTCTGGTTACGCGCAAGTCCAAGAAAAGTCGATTACGCACAAGCTGCTATAGAAAGCTATATGCAACTTCCGATCGACCCTGAGACATGGCATCCTGATATAAAACAGTGCTGGGAGCGGTGTATTCAGTTAGCTAGACAGACAAAAGATCGTCAAAAAATGCAAAGTATCGAGTCAATACTAAAAATTGCTTTTGAAAAACATTATTCAAATAGCCCTTTTATGAATCTCTGGCTTGGTGAAATGATTGGACGTCATCATCTGCTTAGAGATGAGTTGACAAGAGTTGCAGAAGAGCTATATGGTCATGGCATAAATCTCTTAAATTCAAACAACTACTGGCAAGCTCGTGAACATCTTGATGTAGCTGAAAAGTTTTTTAAAGCTCAACAAGAAGATGATAAGTGGCTAAACTGTTTGCTTTTATCAGCTGAATGCTTCGTACTTGAAGGCGACTCTCAAGTAACGAATAATATTCAAGGTCAAATGGCTGCTAATCATAGCTATGAAAATGCTTTGCAGGCTTATCGAAAAGTTCCAAAAGTAAAGAGAAGTTTGTACGATGTTAATGAAAAGATGGATTACGTCAGAGATAAGATTATTGAAACAGGTCACAACATATTAGATGAAATGCCTGTTTTTCAGCTACCTAGTGTTGATATAACTGATACCGTTAAGGCGTCTATAGAGCATGTATCAAACAAGCAAGATCTAAATCATGCTCTACTGTGTTTTACTGGCTTCCCCGCCCCTATCTATAAAGACCTGCGATCTCAAGCCTTAGAAAGTCATCAACAGTATTTCCTGAGTAGCTTGTTTAGTAGCATTCATTATTCTGGAGATGGACGAGTTACTGCTAAAACTCCAGCATTAGGTCTTGATTACAAAACAGAAGAAGAAAGCGAACCAGCAATATTTAATAAAATGATTCAAGACTTTCAATTAAACATGCAGTTTATGGTGCAAGGAAGCATTGTCCCAGCGTTAAATCAAATTCTTATGGATTTTAGAGTAACAAAGGAGTACTTAATACAGCTATGTGAACTTTCACCTATAGTTCCTGAAGGTCGAGAGTATCTTTTGGCTAGCGCTTTATGGAGCGGTTTTGAGCACGACTTTAGAAACAGCATTCATTTACTTGCTCCTCAAGTCGAACATATAGTGAGAATTTGTTTAAAAAATAATGGCGTTCATACTACCACTATTGGTAAAGGTGGTATTGAAAATGAAAATGGTTTATCAACATTGCTCAAGCATGAGCAAGCTGAGGAGATATTAGGTGAAGACCTACTGTTCGAATTAAAAGCTGTCTTCACCGAATCTATTGGCGCTAACTTACGCAATGATGTTGCTCACGGTTTATTGGATGATCAAAGCTCTGGCTCTCAAGTATCGGTTTATGCATGGTGGATGATTTTGAGATTGGTAGTTAGGTCGCTATTCGACCCTAACACATCTAATATTGAATAAACTGTTTTAGTCTAAAGTCTAAGTGCGTCATTTACAGAATAATCTGGTACACCCAAAAAGTACCCCTTCATCGTCATCCGATCAAAGCTATACACATGAGCATGAGGCGCTTCTTTACAGCGTCCTACTAGCGGCTGCTTTTGATCAGGTTTACCTTGCGCCAATATGATTGTTCCCGAACAGATGGGACAAGTAGCAGTAAATTCTGTCACTCTAGCGACGTTTAGCTTGTCTTTGTCCCTGTACATCTCGATGTCAGCATTATCAACATTCACGTTGGCAAAAAACATAGGTGCTTTGATCACACGATAATAAGGCAGCAAATATAAGGGCATAAAAAAATAGCGCCAGCTGATATAAGCAAAGGGTATCATTGCACTAAATAAAATAGCCTGCCACAAGCTAACTGTAGGCAAGTCATCCAGCAGTAAGAGCACCAAAAAGGCGTATATCGCTATTAAAACATCGAATACAAATACTGCCAGCAGTAGTAGCATGAGAGATACTCCTCTCACGCTCAACATTTTAAGCTCGCCTTGTTTAAAAAACAGATTGGTAAATGATGATGGTTTAACATCGGATGCAGCTTTGCGCTCGTAAGTGATACTGCTTATATCATCAACGCTTTCGATATCATTGTCAGTATCAACATTAACTAAAGCCGCCTCATTTATATTCTCTATTGCTTCATTTTCTAGGGCTCGAATATCCATCCATAGTAACGTCTTGTTTTTCGATCCGCCCCCTGAGGCCGATGTGACAATTATTGGCTCATACCCTAGATTGATAAATGCCTTTTTACAGTCCGGCTGATCATCAATAAATGCTTTTAAAGTCGCCTTTAACCTTGTCGTTTTAACTGCATTTTTAGCAGTCTGACTGTCTACGCTTGTTTCATGGATATTTTTTGCTTTGGCATAAATTTGCTGTCTTGATAGCTTTTCGGGCTCAAACGCTTCATCCGAATACTCAATTTTTCTTAGCTGTTCACTGACGATAATGTTTAAATACTTATCCCAAAGCGTATCACGAGGATAATTTAATAGCTGGTCATGCAATTCATTGAATACTACTAAATGCTTGTTTTTCATATAAATATACCGATTAAACCCCTATTAACATCCCTATAGCAGCCTGTTTTAAAGCTAAATTTCATCGCATAGTTACCTCACTCCTAACCAACTAACAAGAGGATGGTAACTATGTCAATGTCAATCGCTGTTAATGAGCAAAAGCAAATCGTCAATGTTAAGCAAGTCGAGCGAGGGCTAGCTTGTATGTGTTTTTGCTTTGAGTGCGCGGAGCCTGTGGTGGCTCGTAAAGGTGAGAAGAATGAGCACCATTTCTCGCATCTAAGTAATAAAGAAAGCTGTACGATTCACCCTGAAAGTATCCTACACAAGTTTGCTAAGCAAGTCATTATGGTAGAGAAATATTTAACACTACCAGCACTACCTGATGATGAACACAATGAAGAAAAAACATGGCAGTTTGATCATTTGGTCACAGAACAAGCTATTGGCTCTATACGACCTGATCTAGTAGCGACTATCGATGACGAAATAATGTTTATCGAGGTGGCAGTAACATCATTTATCGATGCGGATAAATCTGCATTTATTAAGCAGCTTGGTATCAAGACAATAGAGATCGACTTGCGTGAGATTATTAAACAAGATATGGAGCTGCCAAGTACTGAAGCGAAAGACTACATTTTAGACTGTGTGAGTAATAAACAATGGGTATTCCCTGAAGCAAGTACTTTAACAGCACCTACTCTATCAGTTGAACCTACCTATAACTGCCAAACAATCACTGAAGAGGATGATAATGAAAGCTTTGATAAGGGCTATAGCACTTATCGCTTCACAATCAAGCACAGCTGGGTAGATGTGAGAGTATTTAATTCAGGCATGGTATCGGTGAAATGCGTGACCTATAACCACGATGTCATCGAAATATTAAAGCAGTGGCGTAACGAAGGCGGCGGCAAATATAACCAAAAATACAAATCATGGAATTACTTTAAGCCGTTTTCAGATACTGTCTTTGCTCGTTTGCAAGAAATGGATATGACGCCAAAGCAATAGCCAAAAGCCTAGCCACGTTTATTATATTTTACTTAGGAACCGATTATGAACAATACTATTTTACTACTCACTATACTTGTTGCTTTGGTTTTGCTGGTACTTGCCGTCCAAAAAATATTAGCGCAAAACAAAACTATTTTACAAAGCGAGCGTGATATCGCCAATATTCAAACCGCGATAACCCAGCAACAAGCTGATTTTGAGGTTGAGCTTGAACAAAAAGTAAAAGACGCTAAAAAGCGCTCTAATAACATGCAGCGTAACGTTCTAAAAGGTCAAATCGGTGAACAGTTCACGCCCTTCATCGCTGACTTTCCTTACAATCCATCTGATTGCCGCTTCTTAGGAGAGCCGATTGATTATATGATTTTTCAAAACCTTCATGCCTGTTCAGAAGGATTGGCTGATATAGAAGAAGTACAAATAATTATTGCTGAGGTAAAAACAGGTAATGCTAGACTTAATGCGCGTCAGAAAATTATCAAGCAAGCTGTTCAAAACGGTCAGGTCAGTTTCAAGGAGCTTCGAATCAAATATTGCGAGAACACTGAAAATATGACTGTTTTGACAAGCTAAACTATACTGCATGATCGTTATTTATGCTATCGTAGTCTATAAACCACAAAATATCGTTAAAAACGGCTGACTATGATTACCTATATTCGTTTCGATAATTTTTATTCTTACCCAGAAGCAACGGAAGTATCGTTTACGCTAGGTAAGCAGCCAACTGAGTCTAACTATGACTTTTATATTGATACTGAGCATGATCAGTATCGGCTCAATAAAGTCACAGCGATCTTAGGTGCGAATGGCTCCGGTAAGACGCAACTGCTCAAAGCAGTATCGTTTTTGCGCTGGTTTATTTGTGGCTCTACTAGTAGCCTTGATTCAGAAGACAATATCCCGTATAGCCCTTTTGCGCTGAACCAAAACAATACATCTGAATTTGAGATGGGTTTTTTACTCAAAAATACTGATGGTGTTTATGAAGAGTATCGCTATGAGCTAACGCTTAGCCAAAGCCGCGTGATCAATGAAGCGCTATATAAAAAGACCAGTCGCTTATTTAGCTACGTTTTTAGCCGTCACTATGATGGTGATGAGATGGTTTATAAGCATCGCAGCTTTGTCATCCCATCACTTGCAGATGACGTGAAAAAAAACGCCTCTTTGATCAGTTATGCCAATTTGCTTGATGAACCACTGGCAGAAGCAATCATTGAGATGTTGGAAGGCTATAAAACCAATGTCGTCTCAATGGGTAGGCTTGGCAGTCTTAGCCAGTCTATACCTGAGATGACTGAATTGTTTGCTAAGGATGATGGTTTAAAACAAACCGCTGAAAAGCTACTTTGTCAGTTTGATACGGGCATCGATGAAATTAATATAAAAAGCGTTATGATGGTCAATGAAGGAAAGCAGCAAGAAGTACTGCTGCCCTTTGGTGTTCATAAAGTCGGTGATGACTCATTTGAGCTTATGATTTATGAAGAATCTAATGGCACACAATCTGCTTATAGCTTGCTTGGCCTAATACTACCTGTGCTTAAAAATGGTGGCGTAGCTATTATCGATGAGCTTGATAACGACTTACACCCCCTACTATTACCCGCCATTTTTGATTTGTTTCGCTCATCGCATCATAACCCTCATAATGCTCAGCTTATTTTTAGTTGCCATACGCCCGAGGTGTTTAATTTGTTAAATAAGCATCAAATTTATTTGGTCGAAAAATACGAGCAGGCTTCAGAAGCTTGGCGGTTAGATGAGATGGAAGGGGTTCGTAATGACGATAACCTTTATGCGAAATATATGGCTGGCGCGTTTGACGCGATACCAAATCTATAAGGGGGTTGGGTTATGGCAAAGCGTAAACCTCGGTCAGTCAACAAAACTACCTTGCTTGTTATGGGTGAAGGTGAGCATGACAAAGCATTCTTGAGTCATATGAAAGGTATCTATCATGAAAGGCGCTCTGGCAGTAAAATTACTTTAGACTTTTCTAGTGGTGGCTCACCGCACGATATCATTAAAGATACAGTCAAAAAGAGCCGCCATGTTGGTTATGATAAAAAGTTTATTTTGATGGATAGCGACGTCCCTGTTAATCAACAAGATATTAAAGCCGCTAAAGATTCTGGCATTACAATCTTATATTCAAAGCCGTTATGCCTAGAAGGTATGTTGCTGAACGTGCTAGGCCAAAACACGTCCCATACTGCACAAAAATGCAAAAGTGCCTTACATCCACAATTGTCTGATAATCCTGCCCTACCAAAGAGCTATGAGCCTTTATTTGCAAAACCTGTACTCGATCAAAGCATTCATGCCACGATTAAACAGCTGCGCTCATTGTTAGGCAAGAAATAAACCGCCCTGCTCGCTAGAGTTAAGTAAATTAGTTTTTATTTTAGTAATATAGACTTATAGCACTAAATCGACTCAAGTATTTATTACTTTTAAAACTCAATTTTGTCGATGTTTGGGTCATTCATCGCCATTAATACCTGACCGGCTTCTTGAAGTGGTGAAGATTTAACCGTGTTTTCTATTGCGCTCATAGCCATCGTGATCAACTCAGGATTATCATTTTCAATCCCCTGATCAAGCCTTACGAACATCTCATCTATCACATGACGACGTTCTGCGAAGCGTTCTTTTAGATAAGACTCTAGAAACTCTCTTTGGTTATTGGACTTAGTAAGATGTACATTTTCCCATGCAGCTATCGCTTCACGTTTTGTATACTCAGTCTGACAGATAGTTTTATAATCTGCGTAAGCTTTAACTAGCATCTCAAACCCTTGATAAGCGCTAGAAGCTGGGTTTTTGGAACTTACCGTCTTAATAGCTTTCTTAGAGCTTGCTGTAATCACATCTTTCATAATGTTTATATTCCTTATTAGATTTCAAGATAGCCTTCACACTTGTAGCGAATATTTTGTACTGCTTCACCTTCATTATTTAAAAGAGGCTGATCTAAAATATTTTTTAGCGACTTACCTAAAGCAAGCATTGTCTGGAACGCTACTGGATCTGAATTATCATATACTTTGATTTTCTCAAAACGTTTAACCGTTTCGAGTAATACCATTTGAACTTCTAAAGCATTAGTCATGACAGCTTTGACGCCTACTTCCATTAATTCAATCGCGGCTATATTACAACTGCTTCTA
>NZ_JBQSVP010000150.1:0-7129 GCF_052376345.1 Psychrobacter sp. AOP5-GZ1-6
TTTATATTAAAAGCCCATTAGGCAAAGGATTTTTTATGTCAAATTTACAACAGCAGCGCAATGATGTGACCCATATCGATGGCAACCTACATCAAAACAAAGACGTCCGTATCGGTATCGTGGTCGGTCGTTTCAATGGTTTTGTCGTTGAGTCATTAGTAGATGGTGCTATCGATGCATTGCTTCGTCATGGCGTATTAGGCAGCAATATTACTGTTGTTCGTGTGCCTGGTGCCTTTGAATTACCATTGGTTGCCCAGCGCGCTGCTGAGTCTGATCGCTTTGATGCCATTGTTGCTTTGGGCGCGATTATCCGTGGTAGCACGCCGCATTTTGATTTTGTTGCAAACGAATCAGCCAAAGGTTTAAGCGCTGTCGCGATGGATTACAATATCCCAGTCGCAAACGGCGTATTAACCACTGATAGCATCGAGCAAGCGATTGAACGTGCTGGTACCAAAGCTGGTAACAAAGGCTCAGAAGCGGCGATGGTGGTAATAGAAATGCTTGCCGTGCTGTCACAGCTAGATATTGATGATGATATCGATGACGCGTAATTTTGTTGCTCTCTAAATAGAGATGCAGACTAGACAGATACAGAACCATACTGTTTATGAATTTAATTGGGGTTATTGCTATAGCCCTGATTAGTTACATTAAATATTTAACTTAAGTGTTTAACTCAAATGCTTAAATTAAATATTTAACCTCAGCACTTAATTTAAGTATTTAGCTTAAGTACTGAACTTAAGTGCTTAGCTTCAGCATTTAAACCAAGCTCCAAAACTGACTGGTAATACGTACCAGCCGACCACTATTTAACATTCTATCTCAAAACTCAGGTATTGACCCCTTATGACCGACCAACTCAAACACGCCATTAATGCTGCAAAAACCGCACAAACCAATGATCAACAAGCGGAAGCTACCCGTATAGCGAGCAGCAGTGCGGGTGATCAAACCTTCGATATGAATGAGTCTTCTTATAAGACCAGTCACACTGCTATCCGCAAAGCACGCCGTTTTGCCATGCAAGGCCTATATGAATGGTTGGTCACAGATCGCCGTTTTGATATAGATGGCAAGCTTGGTTGGAAAGCCAATGCCCCCCATGATATCGCAGCCCGTACGCGCGCGACCAATGCGATGCATACCGTACACATTGGCTATTATCACGAAATGATGCGTGATATTCCAGAGCAAATCGAAGATTTAGATGCGCTCATTACTCAGCATTTGGATCGCGACATCAATAAGTTAGACACGGTTGAACACGCTATTTTGTTGATTGGTGCTTACGAGCTTAAAAACCGTTTAGAGATTCCATATAAAGTCGTTCTAGATGAGGCGATGAAACTGAATAATCACTTCGGTGCCACTGACGCCCATAAACTGATTAATGCAGTATTAGACAAGATGGCGGTTGAACTACGTGCAACTGAAGTGGCATCAGACAGCAAAGCCAACTCACGCACTTCACAAAAAGCCTCTGCTAAACCTGTCGTAAAGACAACTACTGAAGTAGATAGTAGTGTCGATTTGGAATCAATTGAAGACAAACCAACCGCTTCAAACAAGCCACGTATCAGTGCAAATAACGCCAGTGTTAAACGCAATAGCGCGAGTAAAGCCAGTGCAAATATCAGTAACTTTAAAGCGAACAAGAAAAACGCTGACGATGCCAAAAACCAAGACTAACTATGAATGAATTTGAGCTGATTGAGCGTATATTCGTCCAAATGCAGGCCAAGCAGCCATTATCAGACTATGTCGAAAAAGGCATTGGTGATGATGCAGCGGTGACAGCACTGCCTGTGGGCGCACGCTTGGTCAGCTGTATTGACACATTGGTTCAAGGTCGGCATTTTAGCGCTGACTGGCAACAAATCAACGAATTGGCATTTGCGATTGGTTATAAAACTGTCGCTGTCAATGTCTCAGACATCGCTGCGATGGGCGCAACCCCGCATAGTATTTTATTGGCATTAGCGTTACCACATAGACTTGCCCATGAGAAATGGCTCACCGAATTTGCCAAAGGTCTGTTCCATGCCTGCCAGCTATTTGGTGTGACGTTGATTGGTGGCGACACCACACGCAGTGATAACTTAGTGCTGAGTGTCAGTGCGCAAGGACTGCTAGCCGCAGATACGCCAGCCGTGTATCGCTCAGGCGCGCAAGTGGGTGATAAGGTCTATGTATCAGGGACACTTGGTGATGCCAATTATGCGCTATTGCATCCCAACAACGCTCAAGGTATCGAGCTGGCTCATAGATTACATATGCCCACACCGCGTGTCACTTTGGGCGCTGAGTTAGCCAAAGTGGGCGCAACAGCGATGATAGATATCTCTGATGGTTTGTATCAAGATTTAGGGCATATATGTCAACAAAGCGCGGTCGGCATACGCCTAAACGTAGAGCACTTGCCAGCCAGTCACTCACTCGCTACCATTGATTTATCTGAGCGCGTGCTATGCCAATTAACAGGCGGTGATGATTACGAATTGGCATTTACCTTGCCGCCTCATATCACGCCACCTATCAATAGCAGCGACACGCTAGTGACTTGTATCGGTGAAGTGGTTGCGCTGCCTGATACTTCGCTATCCAACACGGCTCTATCCAATCAGGCAGGCAGTGCGACTCCTTTACGTCCTACGCTTTATTATCAAGGGCAGCCTATTACGCCAATAAATCCAGCACCATTTACCACATGGCCCAATCTTACTGGTTACCAACATTTTGCAGGTTGACCCATGACTGATCACGATCTCTCTAAACCCGATATTCGTAAAGCCAATGATTGCCCACCGCTACCAGAAAACGCCACCTCGATTGACCGTGTGGTCTATTGGCTTGGGCTTGGTTTGGGCAGTGGTCTACCCCGCCGTGCTCCTGGTACTTGGGGAACCGTTGGTGGCTTAATCGCCGCCATACCACTGCTAAGCCTGGGCTTCGTGCCATTCCTAATTATTACCATTCTGTCCTGTCTGGTTGGTAACGAGATATGCGGTCGCACATCGGATCTGATGGGCGGGCATGATAACCCGCATATCGTTTGGGATGAATGGGCGGGTATCTGGATTACGCTGCTACCTTTGTCTTATATGGGCGCGGCCGACACGAATTTTTGGCAACACATCTCACAACCCTCTTCTATCATTGCCATCCTGATTGCCTTTGTTCTATTCCGGTTCTTTGACATCATCAAACCGCCACCAATTGGCTGGGCGGACAAAAAAGTCGCTGGTGGTCTGGGTATCATGCTCGACGATATTATCGCTGGTATTATGGCGGCGATCGTGTGGGTGCTTGTGATGCTTATCCTACCTTTTTAATGAAAATACAGTATGTTTAGGAGATGTCCTAATAGACATAAGGTATAAATCTGACAGATTTTTTGGGTTTATATGTACTTTTACTACCTTATATGCTAATTATTGAATATAATTTACAAAGCCTGCACATTACCGTATTTTTCTGAACAAATATTTGCGTTATACTCAGGTATTATAATTTGTTACATTTATAAGGTTATTATGACTTCTCCTCTCTCTGTAATCATCCTCGCTGCCGGTAAAGGCACGCGTATGCAGTCGGCTAAGCCAAAAGTGCTTCAGACATTGGCTGGTAAATCGTTATTAGGCCATGTACTAGATACTTGTCATAAAATGACGGTTGATGAGACCATCGTCGTTCATGGTTTTGGCGGCGAGCAAGTGAAGTCAGAAATTACTGACCAATACTCACAGTCATCCATCACTTGGGTGGCCCAGACAGAACAACTGGGCACTGGACATGCGGTAAAAGTGACGCTGTCTGACTTGCCAAAAGACGGACAAAGTTTGATTCTATATGGTGATGTGCCTTTGGTAAGTGCTCAGACGTTAGCCGCCTTGAGATCGGCAAACACCAACGGTATGTCTATGCTGACGTTGACAGTGGACAATCCATTTGGTTTGGGTCGTATCAAACGAGATCACGTCGGTAACATCATGGCCATCGTTGAACAAAAAGATGCCGATACTGACGAGCAGCAGATTCGAGAAATTAATAGCGGTATTTACTGCGTCGATAATGCCCTACTTCACAAATACCTACCTAAGCTCTCTAACGACAACGCACAACAAGAATACTATCTGACCGATATTGTCAAAATGGCCGTCGCTGATGGTATTACGATTGCCGCGATTGAGCCTGAGCATACCTTTGAGATTGAAGGCGTCAATAATCGCCAACAGCTAGCCAGTCTAGAACGAACTTGGCAGGGCAAAATAGTCGCTGACTTACAAGAAGCTGGCGTACAGTTCGCCGATCCTACCCGTGTCGATATCCGTGGTACGCTAACGGCAGGTCAAGACGTGTTTATCGATGTTGGCGTCGTATTCGAGGGTGACTGCACCTTGGGAGACAATGTCTATATTGAGGCAGGCTGTGTTATTAAACACTCACAGCTGGGCAATGCCTGCTATATCAAGCCATACTGCGTTATTGATCATGCCGAGGTCGGTGCTGGTGTCGATATTGGCCCATTTGCCCACCTGCGTCCTGAGACCGTATTGTCTGATAACAGTAAAATTGGTAATTTTGTCGAAATCAAAAAATCAACCATCGGTCACGGTAGCAAGGTAAACCACTTAAGCTACGTCGGCGATGCCACCGTCGGAACGGGTGTCAATATAGGTGCTGGCGTGATTACTTGTAATTATGATGGTGCCAACAAGTCGCAAACCACCATTGAAGACAATGCCTTTATCGGCTCAAATGCCAGCTTGGTAGCGCCAGTGACGATTGGTGATACAGCGACGGTTGCAGCTGGCTCTGTCATTACTAAAAACGTGGATGCTAGCGCATTGGCTTTTGGTCGCGCTCGGCAAACGCAGAAAAATGACTTTCAACGACCTACTAAAAAATAGTCGCTTTGTTAAAAATTAGGTCAATCATCGTATTCTTGAACACACTTAAGCAGCGCGACAATTTTTGTGGTGCTGCTTAATTATATTTATAGCGCTATAAAGTGAATGGCTTACCAGTCAACCATATTATTGATGGATACAGCAGCTATATATAGAAAAGTGACAATCTAAAAACACCTAAAAACATCAAAAATCAAACTTAAGGAATAGCCATGTGCGGAATTGTAGGGGCAGTTGCTGAACGTAATATCGCCAACATCTTACTCGAAGGTCTTAAACGTCTGGAATACAGAGGCTATGATTCTGCGGGCTTGACTGTCATCCGTAATGGTGAGCTACATCGTGAACGCCAAGTCGGTAAGGTACAAGAATTGGTCAATGCAGTCGCCGTAAACCCTGAGTTTTTCGACGGTCATATCGGTATTGCTCATACTCGCTGGGCAACTCATGGCGAACCTGCGCAGCGTAATGCCCATCCACACATCTCAGGTAAAGTCGCTGTCGTACATAACGGTATCGTCGAAAACTATGCTGAACTCAAAGAAGATCTCATCGCGAAAGGCTATGAGTTTACCTCACAGACAGATACCGAGGTGGTTGCGCATCTCATTAATGACATTTATCAAGACACATCAGATCTATTAGAGGCTGTGCGCAAGGTTATTCCGTTATTACATGGTGCATTTGCCCTTGGTGTCGTACATATTGACTGTCCAGATGAGCTGATTACGGTGCGCCTGGGCTCACCGCTAGTGATCGGTGTGGGTATCGGCGAAAACTTCATCGCATCAGATCAGTTGGCACTGTTGCCAGTTACCAACCGTTTTATGTATTTAGAAGAAGGTGATATCGCCAGACTAACTCGCAAAACGATTCAAGTTTATGCTGATGGTGTCGAGGTCAAACGACAAGTTCATGAAATTGATGCGGCACAACACAATGCCGATAAAGGTGAATTTAAGCATTATATGCTCAAGGAAATCTATGAGCAGCCAGATGCCGTCGCTCGTACGATTGAGATGGCCGTCGACAAGAGTGAAACCTCTAAGTTACGCGATGATTTTTTGCAGCGTCACGAAGCGCAGCTATCGGGTGTTCGTAATGTACAAGTTATCGCTTGTGGCACCAGCTATCACTCAGGGCTGGTCGCAAAATACTGGTTTGAGAGCCTAAACCGTATTCCTTGTTCAGTTGAAGTCGCGAGTGAGTTCCGTTATCGCAACCCAGTCGTGGTTGATAACACATTAGTTATCTGTATTTCTCAATCTGGTGAAACGGCTGACACCCTGTCTGCGCTCCGTGATATTCAAAAGCATACGCCAACAGGTCTGGTCAGCTTAGCATTGTGTAACGTCCCTACCTCATCACTGGTACGCGAAACAGATATCTTTTTACCGACGCTCGCAGGACCCGAAATCGGTGTCGCTTCGACCAAAGCCTTTACTGCGCAGCTTATTGCTCTAATGCTATTAGTGCTCAAAGTTGGTGACGTACAGCAGCGCATGACTGGTGAGCGTTTGAGCACGATGCTTGCAGAGATACAACGACTACCTGGTCAGCTACATGCCAGCTTGAACCTTGATGCCTCAATCAATACCATGAGTGAGCGCTTTGAGGACAAAAAAAGCTGCCTGTTCTTAGGTCGCGGATTACAGTTCCCTATTGCACTAGAAGGCGCACTCAAGCTTAAAGAAATTTCTTACATTCATGCCGAAGGCTATGCTGCCGGTGAGCTCAAACACGGTCCATTAGCACTCGTCGATAAAGACATGCCCATCGTCGTGCTGGCACCAAAAGACAGCATGTATGACAAGCTCAAAGCCAACATGCAAGAGGTTCATGCCCGCCATGGTGAGTTGTTTGTATTCGCTGGTGAATCAAGCAAGATGGTTGCAGAAGATCGCTTACATGTCGTCTACGTGCCCGATGTCTGTGAGACGTTAGCCCCTATTGTTTATAGCATCCCTGTACAGCTGCTGTCCTACCATGTCGCCGTCATGCGTGGTACGGATGTCGATCAGCCCAGAAATCTGGCCAAGAGTGTCACGGTAGAATAATTTAGCTTAAAAAATGACAGAAATTGTACTAGAGTAATAAAGATGCATACTAAGTAATATAGTTTCATCCTGAGTAATAAAGTATCATCCTATTGGCTCATGTATTAACCCCTGCTACTATTTAGTAAAACAGTAGCAGGGGTTTTTTATGCT
>NZ_JBQSVP010000151.1:0-7078 GCF_052376345.1 Psychrobacter sp. AOP5-GZ1-6
TGGTGAATACTTATTTAGTGGATATTTATACCTACTCTTAGTTACCATCAATACAATTATTAATTTGTTGTGCCATTTGCATCCACCCTTCTACGAAATCTTTGCTAGAGCTCATATCTTCGATTTGTATGGTTGTTTTCACAGGCTGTAGCTTGGCAAGCAAACCTTTCGGAACAGTGCCCTGATTGACCATACACATCTGATCAACAGGACGGTTTTCATTCAACCAGCGTAACTGACTGGCTTTTGGAGAAAGGTGATGATCTGGGCTCAAACTACCTGCTAACTTTATATGAGCCGCTTTTTCGATATATTGATACGCATCATGATAAACCCAGTAAGGACGATTTTTCTGAGCGTCTTGTTGTATATCAGCAACAGCTTTATCCATGCGTTCAGCAAACTTTTTAACATTAGATTGATAGGTATCTGCATACTCTGGATTAGCGCGGCTATGTATCACTGCTAGTGCACGGGTGATGGCTTTGGCGTTTTCAGGATCTAGCCAAATATGTGGATCAAGTGTGTTCTCAATCGGTACGCCTTTTACATCACGCAGCGGATAACGATTAAAAGCATTAAAATCAAACATAGCAATCGCGTTGGGGGCGGTTTGTAAACTACCAGTTAAGCTATTTTCTAGTGCAGGACCAAACCAGACGACAAACTTACTGTCTTTAATGGCCTTGATATCGCTTGGGCTGACGCTCCCGTGATGCCCTACATCGCCTGCTTGTAGAATTCTATTGGCTGATGGTGTTCCCTCAGTCACCGCTTCACTGAGTAAAAACATCGGATAGTTGCTCACACTAACCGTTGCTGCTTGGGCGTTTAGCGTTAAGAACCCTAGTACTGCTCCAGAAATTAGCAGACGTTTTATCTTGATAACTGGACGTAATAACTGATTGAAAGCTGATTTCATAATAGATGTCTTTGATATATGAGTAATGGTTTGTAAATACTATATTTGATGCAAACTAAAGGTATGACAGATAAACTAAGGTCGCTTATCTGCCTTGCTTTTTATTATGTTATACTATAACAATAAAAAATATAATAAAACAGCCATTTTATTTTTAGGAGTTCGCACTATGTCTACCCATTCATCAGATTGTGAACATTTACATGATGTGCAAGATTTTACACCGCATGACGTTGTCGAGCGCTTAACAGCAGCAAAGGAACAATGTCAGTTAAGTGGTGCACGCTTTACGTCATTGCGTCAACAAATATATCAGTTAGTATTAGAAGCCAATAAACCCATTGGTGCCTACGATTTAATCGCCCAACTACAAGATATGCGCCTGTCAGACTCTGAAACCAGTGATGACAATAAGAAGCCTCACTCGCAAAAGCCCTCATCAAAAAAACAAACCAAAAAAAACGTCGCTCCACCTACAGTTTATCGCAGTTTGGAGTTTTTATTGAGCGAAGGTTTAATTCATCAGTTGACGTCTATTAACGCTTATATTCCTTGCTGTCACCCAAGGGCACAGCATACGGCAGCTTTCCTGATCTGTGATCAGTGCCAGCGTGTACAAGAATGTAGCAGCTTACCAGTACAAGAGATGATGAGCTTTGCTGAGCAAGATGTTGGGTTTGTTGTGGAGAACAGTGTGATTGAGCTTAGTGGTCGATGCCAAGCGTGCCAGTAATATATGAGCATTTGAACTTCTGTACTTAAACGTCAGTATTTGTATATGATGATATGCTCTAACTCTCTATAGCAATATTCTGATTACCTCTATCCTTTACTTATCCATTTGTTGTCATATTATGAGCCTCTCTTCTACCTTAATATCTAATCAGCCGCCCTCCCCTACTGCTGATAACCCTACCGCGAACGATACTAAACAGCTGCTAAGCTTGAGCAATATCAACTACCATGTCGGACCGCAACGTATTCTCTCAAATATCAATATTGATATTACTACCAATGAGACGGTGAGCCTGGTTGGGCCTAATGGTGCTGGTAAATCAACGCTAGTCAAACTAATTTTGGGTTTGATTGAGCCGACTCAGGGCAACATAACTGCGCATCAACCACTGCGACTTGGCTATGTACCGCAGCGATTTACAGTCCCGCCAATATTGCCCTTGCGAGTCAGCGACCTGCTGAATCAAGCAAATAAAAACCGGTTAACCGTAGAGCAACGCCAGTTCATATTTGATAATTTAGCATTGACGCATTTGCTATCACGGCAGATGCTGCACTTGTCAGGTGGTGAAACACAGCGCGTTTTATTAGCCCGAGCCTTATTAGATAAACCCAATTTATTAATTTTGGATGAACCTATGCAAGGGCTTGATCCTGATACTGAAGTTTGGCTGTATCAATTCATTGATACGCTCCCAGATTTCTTGCGTTGTGCCATGTTGGTGATATCCCATGATCTACACTGGGTAATGAGAGGCAGTCGACGCGTTATTTGCCTCAACAAACATATCTGCTGCGAGGGACAACCAAGCGAACTGGCCATTAGCACCGAATTTAAAAAACTATTTGGTCATTACTATGAGCAGCCTTATGTGCATCAGCCACATGCTTGCCAGCATCACGCACCAAATGAGATCGAACCATAACCATCAAAACCCCACATATTACGGCTGTGTTTAGTCCGATGTTTTTGACATTTACTGATACCGTCTTAAGACCTTATAAAAATTTTACGGATATTTATTATGACCACTTGGTTAGCCATTATCGCTCCTGCTTGGATTGCTGGCAGCATTTTAGCATTACTATCAGCACCTTTAGGGTGTTTGGTGTTGTGGCGCCGTATGGCATTTTTTGCTGATGCTCTAGCACATGGCACCTTACTAGGTGTGGCCTTAGCCGCTTGGTGGCAAATTCCCATGGGCATTGGTGTCTTGCTAGTCAGTGTCATGGTAGTGTTAGGACTGGTATTGATTGATGATGAACGTCTACCTGCAGATGCCGTACTGGCGGTCGTTGCCGTATCATTACTGTGCTTGGGTTTATTGACCCTCACACAGCTAACCGACCAACAATCCAACGTCTTGGGGTTTTTGTTTGGCAATCTATTAGAGCTCGATTGGGCTGACTTGCCTTTACTCGCGGGTAGTGTGCTAGTGGGTTTGGGCTTACTACGCTATATATGGCCAGCACAAATTAAGCTTGCTACTCACGAAGCACTGGCACGTATTCAGGGCATTAACCCAACACGTCAACGATTGTTTTTTATGGGAATATTGGCAGGGTTCTGTGCCGTTGCGCTACAAGCGGTCGGTAGCTTGCTGATCAGTGGTTTGTTGGTATTACCAGCACTCACCGCACGCTTATGGGTGACCTCACCCAAACAAATGGTCGTCATATCATTACTTATCGCGCAGCTTGGGGTCACATTGGGCGTTTGGGGTAGTATTTGGTTAGATATTCAGACAGGACTGTCTATTGTATTAATATTGGCTATTTTATTTTTTATCGCACTTATTTTTTCAAAGTTAATAACCTCAAAATTTTGGGTAGCACGCTCTTAAAGGGTGCCATTAATTCAATTAATAGTCGTTTGAACAAGCCAAACATATCGTTAAATAACAGGGTAATGTTTTGATACTATCGAATTTATCCGTGCTATTTTCTCATTTTTATCCCCATTTTTAAAAAGGAGAACATGCTAGAGTGACTAAGTAACTACCCTAAAAGCATTTTTTATTGTATTATCCGACTTTATTTGATTAGTATTTCTAGAGCTTTGATTCACTTTATGTTATAAACTTTCCCTAATATTATCAGTATTATAATGAATAAAAAGCTGCCTATAATGATGATTGCAAGTATAGTGTGGTAACTACCATTAAATACTATATCGAATGGGAAAATAAGTAGTGAAAACAAATCACAGCGACTCATTTATTTACAGTCATTTTGACAGCATGAAATGTTCTGACTCAATAAGGAAGTGGCCCAATGCCAACCTATCCTGTCAGTAAAATCAGCACGCCAGATAAGCAGGTCAATGTATTGCAAGTCACTGATTTGCATTTATCGACGCCTGTTGATTTTATGTCTGACAATGATAGTAGTGATCATGATAAACCTGCTATTTATCAACATAGCTTTGAGAAAGTACTTCAGCAAGCATTAAGCGCAGATATGCGCTGTGATTTAATCTTGGTAACTGGTGACTTAGTTAATAAAGTTGAGCCTGTCATTTATGATCATATCTTCAAAGTATTACAAGCAACTGGTGTTCCTTTTGCTTGTATTGCCGGCAATCATGATGTGACTGATGAGATTGACAGTCATTTGCCCTTCCCTCAGCGCACGCTGGTCGGGCGTTCTACCGACCCTCGTTTATTAAGTCAACATATTATCGAAACCGATCATTGGCAGTTATTGTTATTAGACTCATCTATTACAGGTAAAGTGGCAGGAGAAGTAACACCTGATGATATTGACTGGTTGTGCAAGAGACTCAGTGCCTGTGATAAACCTGCATTGATCGCCCTCCACCATCATGTCGTACCAGTAAACTCTGCCTGGATTGATAACCATATGGTAGAAAACAGCGAGAGATTTTGGCAATATATGGCGGCATTTGAGCATCTAAAAGTAATCATAAGCGGACATATTCATCAAGAGCAAGTTCGCCACCGTCAAGACGTTACCGTCTATAGCACACCGTCTACTTGCTATCAGTTTATGCCTAATGAAGATAGCTTTGCCTACGATAACGACGCTCTACCTGGTTATCGTTGGTTGCAATTAGGCAACAATGGAAAGGTTGCAAGCTGGATTGAAAGACTGGATACTTGACGCCCAGTTTGATTGCTCCAAATATCAATTAAATCTGTTTTATATCAATATTTTGGTTAATATTCCTTGATTAAATATATAATGGCTAACCAAGTAAAGTTGCTATTAAGATAAAAAATAACTTCATTATTATTAAAAACAATGATACAACTTATAAAATAAAGCGAAGACCACCTAATATTTGATATTAGGCAAAATCATAATAGCTAGGATGGCTAAGTTGAGTAAAAAGGGTCGTTTTTTCCGTCAGCAGTTGGTGACATATTTTAGGCATTACGATATCTAGTCAGTTCCATGTAACTTAGAGAAAAAGAAGGTGAGTGAGCGCTGGGCAAGTAGTAGGCTAAGCAAGCCTGACACCGTATCTTCTTTATCTGGCATTGACTATATTTAAATAAAAACAGGTATAAGTATATGTCTGACCATCGATATATTCATACTATTAGACCAACTGTGTTACTTGTGTTACCAAGTGGTAAAACGTTTTATAAATGGACCACATTACAATGTTCGTAAAATTAATAACGTGCTATCTGTTGATACGTCGTTTTATTGAATTAATTTGAAAAAGTAGGATACCCATATGAGCACCGTGACCACGAACCCGAGTGAAGTAAAGTTTACTCCTTATGTGCCAGCCAAAGACGAAGAGTATATGTCTGATGCTCAATTAGAGCATTTCAGGGCTATTCTGTTGGACTGGAAAAACCAATTGATTGGCGAAGCAGATCGTACCAAGACTTATATTCAAGATGAGTCAAGTTCCATGCCAGATATCAATGATCGTGCCACCCAAGAAGAAGAGTTTGCCTTAGCATTACGTACACGTGACCGTGAACGCAAGCTCATTCGCAAAATCGATAAATCGATAGCAGAAATAGAAAATGATGACTATGGCTTTTGTGAGACTTGTGGTGTAGAGATTGGTCTTCGTCGCCTAGAAGCACGCCCAACAGCCACTCAATGTATTGATTGTAAAACACTATCTGAAATTAAAGAACGTCAAAACCAAGGCGCTTAAAGAAGATATTGTGTATGACTTTCAATTATCAGTAGTAAGCATTGACAGTCATAAAAACCTAAGAGTAAGTAAGAATGAGCGACCATATATTGGTCGCTCGTTGCGTTTTAGGCTATCGCTTTTTTAGTCCATGGTTTATAGTAATCATGACAAATGTAAGCCACAATAAAATTGATGCATTTAATAAATATCTTTTTTGGCTCATCCTTATTATCCTAGTGGTATAACACTACTATCGATAACCCCTTATTTTGAAAAGCATCTAGACACCTATGTCCATTTCAAACGTATCCACTCAGCCTATTGGTCGATTTGCACCTTCACCTACTGGCGAACTACATCTTGGCTCTTTAACCACTGCTCTTGCTAGCTTTTGCCATATAAAATCACTCGGTGGTCAGTGGTTATTGCGTATCGAGGATACTGATACTGAACGCTGTGATAAGCAGTTTACTGAGCAAATCTTGATCGATCTGGAAGCGCTTGGACTACAATGGGATGGCGATATCATTTATCAGTCTGAGCGTATTGATATCTATAATGATTATCTCAATTCAACCCTATGGCCGCTCACTTATGGTTGCCAATGCTCACGTAAAGACTTAGAACAATATTGGTCACAAGAGCAACAACGCCCACATCATACCCACAACCAATTACCACCAAATAGACATCGCTACCCACGTTGCTGTGTCACAGCGGACCTTGATAGAGAACGACATAAACTGCGCATACAGCTACCAAATTATAGGATTGGCTTTAATGATGGTATTCAAGGAATACAATGGGACAATCCTCAGCAAACCTTAGGTGATATGGTGGTACGTCGCCAAGATAATATGATTAATTATATTTTGGCAGCAAGTCTTGATGATGGGCTACAGCAGATTACACATGTCATGCGAGGATTGGATATCCTACCCATGACCACAGCACAAATTAGTATCATGCAAACAGCTGGTTTACCCGTTGTCGATCATTGGTATCACCTACCATTAATATGTAATCCGGATGGGCAAAAACTCTCCAAACAAAATCTCGCACAACCAATTGATACACGCAATCCAAGTCAATTAATCGCTCATGCACTGAAGCTATTGCAACAGCCAACTGTCGATAGAGATACGCCTGAAAACATGCTCAAGCAAGCAATTACCCAGTGGGACAATACACCGTTACAACACAAACACCAGTTGAACTTGCCTAACTTATAAACAGCGATACTTAAAAATAAACAACAAAAGCGCCGCTAGCTAGCGGCGCTTTTTGAGTAAATT
>NZ_JBQSVP010000152.1:0-7044 GCF_052376345.1 Psychrobacter sp. AOP5-GZ1-6
ACATGCCGATTTTCTTTATTCAAGATGCGATGAAGTTCCCAGACTTGATTCATGCGGTAAAACCAGAGCCTGATCGCGGCTTTCCGCAAGCGGCATCTGCGCATGATACTTTTTGGGACTTTGTGTCACTAACGCCTGAAACGATGCACAATCTGATTTGGCTGATGAGTGACCGTGGCCTACCGCGTAGTCTACGGATGATGGAAGGCTTTGGTATCCATAGTTATCGTTTAATTAATAAAGAAGGCAAGAGTACCTTTGTACGTTTTCACTGGAAGCCAGTATTGGGTGTACAGTCAACCACTTGGGATGAAGCAGTGAAAATCTCAGGTGCAGATCCCGATTATCATCGTCGTGATTTGTTCGAATCAATCAACAATGGCGACTATCCTGAATGGGAGTTTGGCGTTCAATTATTTACCGAAGAAGAGGCCAATGAGTTTCCATTTGACCACCTCGATGCGACCAAACTGATTCCAGAAGAGTTGGTACCAGTTAAAACGGTTGGTAAAATGGTACTCAATCGTTATCCGGATAATTTCTTTGCAGAAACGGAGCAAGTCGCGTTTTGCCCATCACATCTACCACCAGGTATCGACTTCAGTAACGATCCATTATTACAAGGTCGACTGTTCAGCTATTTAGACACCCAGCTATCACGTTTAGGCTCACCAAACTTTTCACAACTGCCAATTAATGCACCAAAATGTCCGTTTGCTAATAATCAGCAAGATGGGCATATGCAAATGCAGATACCCAAAACCCGTACATTGTATGAGCCACAGAGTTTGGATACAACGAGACCACGTGAAAGCGTTAAAGAGGGTTTTGAATCATTTCATGAGCAGCTAGATGATGGAGTAAAAGGTCGCGTACGTGCAGAGAGTTTCGCAGATCATTACAGTCAGCCACGGATGTTTTATCGTAGCCAAACACCCACGGAGCAAGCACATATCGCAACCGCCTATGCATTTGAGCTCGGTAAAGTAGATACGGCACATGTACGTGCTCGTATGCTTGGTCATCTGATTCATATCGATGAAGACTTGGCCAATCGTGTGGCGACCGCACTTGGTATGGAGTTGCCAGAACCTGCGGATGCCGCTGCACCTGTACTAGATATAGCAACCTCTAAAGCGGTACAAACCATCGGTCTGACGCCTGACAGTCTAAAAGGTCGTCTGATAGGTATATTGGTCGCGGAAGGCTCTAAGAGTAGCGAGATTAAGAAGTTTGAAGACGCCGCTAAAGAGCAGGGCGCTAGTGTCAAAATAGTGGCACCTAATAAAGAGGTGGTGTTGGATGATGGCACACGCATACAAGCTGATGAGCGCCTCGCTGGTGGTCCGTCAGTGATGTTCGATGCTGTGGTGAGTATTATCATGCCTGATCAAGCTAAAAAGCTAGCCAAAGACAGCTCAGCCTTAGATTGGTTCAATGATGCGTATGGTCATTGCAAAGCGATTGCGTATTGCGGAGCAACGGATGAGTTTATCTTGAGTAAACTGCCAATTGAAAAAGACAGTTTTGTTACGCCACTCGCTGAATTAGATAGCTTTATTGCAAATGCGAAGTCTCGTCTATGGAAGCGTGAGCCAAAGGTACGTGATTTGGCATAATTAATGTCATACGGTTTCTAGATACGTTAAGTTTTATATATTAAATGTTATACGTTAAGTTTTATCAAAAACCCAGCCTAAGCGCTGGGTTTTTTAGTAAGGGTAACAAAGTGTGAGCCCTAATCGCACTTTGCTAAAAGCGTGTCATTTTATAAGAAGATGCTGTATCTCAATTACTTCATCCTTTATCGTAAAAATACGACATAACCCTTAAAGTGTGGACTGTTTTCCAAAAACCCTGCGCCGTGCCATTGACCATCTTCAATGATACCCACTTTAAAATCAAAGGGCACATTTTCTAGTTTTTTTAGATATCGAGAGTAATTGGTTAAAGTAGTTGTTCCTTGATAAGTTTGGATAACCAACTCATCGATGGCATCACCGAGCTGCATAAACTGAGGCTCCTCAGCTTGGTTTGACCAATCAAGCAATCCAGTTACGCTCAACTGATAATGCGCTGGTAGTTGCTTACGCACATTCCTCAGCAGTTGTGCGTACTTATCCAGTTGATAGGTGGGAGCATCATAGTCTATTTGAATCCCCATCACTTGATTGCCTGCTCGCTGCCACTTCTCTAAGCGCTCGATAAGCTGAGCCATCACTTCGTCTGACCATTCTTGACTGGTTGCACGATAGACGAGCCAGATTTTTTTATCATCTAAAGAGCGAACGCCTAGACCTTGCGGTGTCAGCGTTGCAAGTGCAGCATGATCTGCATTCTCATTAGTATTGGGACGATAGTACGGAATATTAGGCGGACGAATTTCACCTTGTAAGATATATAAGGTATGAGCTTGGCTCAGCTGGGTATCATCCTTGGGCGGTGTCCATATCCAAAACTGCTCATAATCTTTCGCATTAACAATTGCATCGCTAGTAGCAGCAGTATTAGTGGTGTGCCCAGCATTGAGGGCGATCTCTACTGATTGGGGTTGCTGCTCAGTTTTAGATTGATGCGTTGAAGCAAGGCTATAGACTGAGTTATAAATAATAGACGTAAGAACCAGTATGATTAAGCAAATAACCCCTAATACTAGCCCTCTATGTTTTTGCCAGTTTTTTATCAATTCAAAAAGCCTTTCAATTTACCAATAATATTTCTGGTTTTTCGCCCAGTTTGTATTTTTAAAGTCTGATTTTAAGCGTTTAAACCAAGCTTTACGAACTGACATGTCCACATTTTCATCGCTACAATGGTTCCTACCTGAACTTGCAAAGCAGCCAATCGCACGATGTAGCGCATAGGCTGATAACTCGTCATCTTGATTGCTGTTAAATGTAGATTGATAGATGTTCAATCGGTTTAGCGCTTGACCGTCAAAACGACTGGGTATATCACCTAAGTAAGGATAGCGATAGCCTGAATCGTTTTGATCAGAAGAATGATAGGAATTGTCATAATCTTCGAGATAGTAAGTTAAGTTTGAGTCATTCATAAACTCGGCTAGACATAGGGTTTGTAGTCTGTCTTTTGGGTTTTGGCTCAGGCGCGTCACTGTTTTCGTCAAGTCTTGGCAGTTTATGTTAGGACTAATTTGTTTACCCTGCCAATTAAACTCACTGAATGTAGGCAAGTATTTCAGTTTTTCGTCCTCACTATCAAAGCCTAAATACTTTTGGGCGTCTTTGGGGAGATAGTTCTGTCTGTATGTTAAATAATCAGCATAGCGCCCCTGTAGTAGTGATTTAGTCAGTAGCGCGTAACGGGCTTCTGCGCCAATCGTATCAGTAACCGAATGACGATCAGCAATTTGTCTCAATAGCACGGGATCGGCAGAATACTTGATTACTCGCATTTTTAAAGTTTGAGATTGTACCGTAGCGTTATTACCAAAAAATTTGCTGTAATCATTGGTTTGATCTGCTTGAAGCGCTAACGCCAGCTCGGTTATTCTGTTTTGAAACGGTTGTTTTGGCAATTGATGTAGGCGATCCCATATTGCGTTTGCCTCATTGATATCACCCGTTTGCTGCAATGCTTTGGCTTTTAGGACGTATTGGCTAAACCTTGAATATGACATCTCACTTGTCGGTACAGTAGTTGGTAAGTACTTTATAGCAAGTTTTGGATTGTTTTCCTGCACAAAATAATAGGTCGCTATGAGATACTGATATAGATCTGTGCGCTCTTTAAACTTGGGTTTTAGCTGCTTTAGCTCTGCTAATGTTAGCGGTTTAATAGAACTAAAAGAGTCAGCAGGTCTTAAGCGGTATAACGCAAAACTGGTGAGTAAAATGGGGTTATTTAGATCATTAATATTGAGTGGTTCATCAAAGTTTGCAAAAAATACTCTTTGTTCTATTTCTGCTGGCAATACGCGACTATCCAGATTAAACGCTAGTGAGTTGGTATGATCGATTTGCCACTCGATCTCATCAATCAGCTTATCTTGTCGATCTGCTAGCCAATAGAGCCGACGTTGTAAGCCGCGCGCTGAGGCAGTATAGTGGCCATCTTTAAAGCGGCTAAGGTAAGTATTGATGACCTTTTGAGTATTGGAAAACAGTCTTGGATCAACGGTCTCGCTCTTATAGCGGTAGTCTCCCATGCCGTGCTGATAAATACGATTAATACCAGTACGAATCAGCATATAATTGGCGGTATCGACCAGCCAAGCAAGTCCGGCATTGTTGTCTGTTTTAATATTGATTAACGCACTATAGAGATTATGAGCACTGTCAAAGTCTGATTTTTCACCCAAATAAAACAGCTGAGTGGCCATAATATAGTCTGCGTATGGCTGAGCATTGGTAGACCATTTCAACGGAAAAGTAGATGTACTCTCGGCTGATGAGGTGTCATGACCGAACGAGTTCGCACATTCGCTGCGGATGGCTTGGCGAAACTGCATCAGTTGTAAGCGTTCTTTAGAGGTCAATTTCGTATCAATCTTTAGCGCGTCTTTTAGCGCCTCTTCACCTGTATAAAAACTATTACAATATTCGGCGTAATTGCTTTTTTTAGATTGCTCTAAAAAATTCTGATTGGGGTTTTTTACTTCATTCACTGCCGTTTGTCTTAAAGTAGGTAAGTTTAACGGAAAGTCATGAGCATAATAGGAGTCTGATTCATGCGTATTAGGAATATCAAAGTCAATTAAGCCTTTATCAGCGAGCAATAAATACAGGTTGGTTTGGGTATCGTTGCCAGTATCTAGCGTTGGGAAATTAATCTGACATTCATTATAGGTGCGATTGTCCAATGAGAAATTAGAGCTACAATAAAGCCAACCTCCGGCTTTTGCAGAGATGGAGAACCCCATTAGTGCTGTGGTAAATATGGTTAAAACACAAGGTTTGGTTATAAGGTTTAAGAAAGGTGGTGTAGGCTGTTTGGTAGTTTCTGCAAGGTGATTCATGAATGGCTCGTTTATTATACTTTTGTTGATTGCCACAATCATAGCAGAATTTTATTTTAACTGTTCTTTGTTTTTGCTTTTCGCATATGGGGTTATGACAGATAAGAGCGTTCGCGTTGGATTGTCTATGAGTAATTCTATAGTCACAAGCGTTCACTCAAAGCCATTACAATTTATATGAGGAGCGTTATACTGAATGTATTGATGGATATCTAAAGATATCCATAGTAAGGACTATCTATATGGCAGGGAATGCAAATGAGTTTATGCGAGATTGTACGTCTGAATGGGTACATCCAAAGTACGTATATGGCGGTCTACCCAGATAAAATTATGCTGCTAGATGGCGCTTGTCGGCCTGATGTGGAAATGGTGCTGGATTATATTAAGACGACCTTAAAACGACCCGTTACTGATCTAAAAGTCGTCGTCGTCACTCATATGCACCCAGACCATGCGGGCGGAGCCCATAAGTTCCGAGATGAGACAGGCTGTATGATAGTGTCGGCAGATAAAAGCGATCAGTGGTATAGCGGTATTGCTGGTCGTACGATGCATTTAGTGGATATAAATCTTGCGTATTATGTGGCGAGACGCCAAGGCTGCTCCCTAAAGAATCTGTATTATCCAGCGTATCTTAAGGCTGATATCACTGTCAGTGAAGGAGACTGCGTGCCAGGGTTTGATGAATGGCAGGTGCTTGAAACTCCTGGGCATACAGACCGCGATTTATCTTTGTTTCATCTGCCTAGTCGACAGGTATATACCGCTGATTTGATTATCAAGCTACGCCATAAGTTTGTGGCGCCTTTTCCTGTCTATGATCCCAAGGTTTATATTCAATCGCTCCAAAAAATCAAAGCATTAAAACCTTCTGTGGTCATGATGGCACATGGTCGTGAGTTGGCGATAGATCAAGCCATGTTTGATACTTTGATTACGCAGGCACCCAAGCAGCCACGAACCATTAAAGACACTATCAAGCATAAATTACTACGGCGAAAAAATGCTGACTTTTCGATGTTCAAGCAGAAAAAATAAAGTAGGGCATAAAAAAAGCCCAGTTACTATATTTTCTCATAACTGAGAGAGATAGTAACTGGGCTTTTGGAATATGGTGGGCCGACCGCGACTCGAACGCGGGACCAATTGATTAAAAGTCAACTGCTCTACCAACTGAGCTATCGGCCCTGAGCGAGGATAAAACGAAGCATTGCTTCGTCTGAGCGCAAGAGAATTTACATTGTCGTAAATTCTAGAAACTACGCATCCAAACTAGGTTCAAAACCCTTTAAATGGGATTTTGTTAAAACTTAACATCTTAAAGATGCTTTTAACTTTTATCAACCAACTACCGGATAGGGTAAAACGATCGATAAGCGTATTACTAAATATGGTGGGCCGACCGCGACTCGAACGCGGGACCAATTGATTAAAAGTCAACTGCTCTACCAACTGAGCTATCGGCCCTGAAGAACATCTATAAGAGCAATGCTCTTTTGTTCTGCAAGTTAAGCTTAAATAACATACATTAAGCTTGTTTCAACGTTTAAAGAGTTTGTATCCCTAAACGTGAGAGCACATTATATATATAATTATGACAATTACAACCCCTGATGAGGAAAAAACTATAAATATGCAGAAAAAATAACTATTTTTTTAGGATTTTATCATTATGATTCAGTTGAGCACTGAACATGCTAACTCAGTGCCCCTGTCATTCACGATTAATCCCTAGAAAGTGCATCTACAGGATCTAGTTTTGCAGCATTACGGGCGGGCAAGAAGCCAAAAACAACCCCAATAAGCGTGGAGCACACAAAGGCTGCAATGATAGAGGTAGCGGAATAGATAACTTTAAAGCTATCACCACCAAATTGATTGATCAGTTCGCCGATAGCAAAGGCCATACCAATACCTAGCAAACCACCCAAAATACAAACCAGCACGGCCTCTATCAAGAACTGCTGCATGATGTCGTTTTGGCGAGCTCCAACAGCCATTCGCACTCCAATCTCGTTGGTACGCTCGGTCACGGACACCAGCATGATATTCATAACACCTGT
>NZ_JBQSVP010000153.1:0-6978 GCF_052376345.1 Psychrobacter sp. AOP5-GZ1-6
AACCGTAGACTCAGTCATTTCTGGTAGACCATTAACGGCTTCGGTCGTGAGGTTTTCACCCAATGTACCGACACGCACGTTTAGGTCAAACTCAGCATTGATTTTGTCATAAGTCGCAGGTGCCAGTTGATGCACCGCTTTTAGTGGGCCACCATGATGTTTGCGATCGGCTTGCTCATCCGTCGTTAACCCCATGAAGTTGACCGCAACAGGTGCTTTAACTGGCGCTTTATCAATGGCGCTCATTTCTTCGCGCGCGAATGGCATGGCCTTACCAGCGCGGACACAGGTTAGGGTGGCGATATGTAAGGGTAGGGTATCATTAAAGTCTGATTTGGGGTCTTCTGTCGTTGGTAACGTCGGTATCATCGATTCTGTACTCATAAGCGATTCTGATTTATTTAAGGTCTGATCAACAGACCCTAGTATCGACTATAGCGTAATTGTGAACCATTTTCAGAATATTTATTAGGGATAGAGACAGTGTTTTTTGCATAAAAAAGACCAGAATAGTGATTCTGGTCTTTTTGGTAGTGCATGTTTTAATGTTGGACGGATATCGTAATCAACAATCTTATTTGACTTTGTTACGACGGCCTGCCGTTTTCTTTTCACGCGGGGTCGCAACTAGCTCAGCCAATTGGTCAGGTGATGACCACAGACCTTCTAGGTCATAGAACTCACGTGCTTGAGGCGTCATAATGTGGACGACAACAGCGCCCAAATCAATCAATGTCCAGTCAGAGTCGATACCGCCTTCACGGCCAAGTGGCATAAAGCCCGCTTGCTTCGCCTCTGCGCCGACACTGTCAGCCATTGCGCGTACATGGCGCTTAGAGGTACCGTTAGCGATGACGATGCGTTCTGTTACGTCAGTTAATGCTTCTACATTCATTACAGTGATGTTCTTTGCTTTCATATCGTCTAGAGCATTTTCAACAACGGCTAAGCATTTTTTTAAACGTTCTTCAGTCATGGTATTGGTCATAAATTTTGATCTCTTGAATCGTAAATATTAAAAATAAAAAAGGTAAATCGTCAATTTGCATGCGTTGGCATTGTCGAATGAGCTAGATGTCGCCCGTCACGTATAGAGACAGGGTAGGCAAAATGACAAAGATAAGGCGATTTTAACGGAATTGAGCAGCAGAATATAGCTGATGGGTGATAATATATTGATAAACAGCAGGATTTAGCCATTTAGCTAATGGATTGGGTTCAGTATTGTCCATGATATCATTTATTGGTTGCAAAGATGCGATTTGCGTTTCGGCAGTGTGCTTTATATTTAATGCGTGAGGGGGATTGTGAAGTTGCTGACGTACTTGCGTGCTAGATACGGCGGTCACAGGGCGCGCGTCTACGTAAATACTGCCTTGGTGTTTATTATTTTGTAAGCGACTGCTATTTGCGGCTATATGAGAGTTAGCTGTTATGAGTTCATTGGGCGAACTAATAATGAGAGGCTGTAGTTGATTGGGTAATTGCGCTTGCAGCTCAGACACAGAAACGTCTTGGTTCATGGTGTTTTTGTTCATGAGCTTTTCATTGGTTTGAGAAGAGCCGCTATCGTTGTCATAAGTCTCAGATAAGCTATCACGATTAAAAACCCACAGATTGACATAATCAGTCAGCTCAAGCCCTTGTTTCCATTTAGTCAAACTTAGCGCGCTGTCCATACCAATGATAAATATCAAACTGTCATTCGGATAGCGCTGCCGTAACGCCCGTACGCTATCGATGGTATAGACAGGTGGTGTTTGCCAAAGCTCAAGCTCGTCTATCCGTATGGGAGTATTTAGTGTTGCGAGCTTTAACATGGCTAAGCGATGATTAGGATCGGTGCTTTGTTGTTTAAAAGGTGAGCGAGCATTAGGTAACAGTGACACATGCAGCTCACGATTTAGCTGCTTGGCTAGTGGCAATAAATGCTGATAAACGTACATCGCTATTTGCACATGACCTTTATGCACAGGATCAAATGAGCCACCAAGATACGCACGAATGGCAGGCGCAGGATATTGAGTCTGTTTATGGTTGGTGATATTAGACATAAATAAAGGGAGCAAATGGTTGGCAAGAAAATCTTACCGCAGGTTTAAAAGAGAGGGTAGCGCTATTGTAGTGGGCAAGCAGGTATATGTCACTAGGGCGTGTCCTCAATTCAATCGATAGCCATCTAAATAGGTTAAAAATGGCTAAATCTTGCCAAACGGCGTCAAATAGCTGACTAATATCTCGATATTATCTGCGCTGTTTTCCTTGTTTGACGACAATTTATCTCATTTTTATCACCATTTTTAAAATGAGGACACACCCTAGTAGCGCTCAAAACCCATAAACAGTATTAAATAAAAAATGCCTAAGAAAAAGCCGACTATCAATGAGGTAGTCGGCTTAATCACAGGATTTTTTACGATCTGATTGAGTGATTAAATGGCGTCACTATATGCCTGAATTGCAGTAAGCGCAACGGTGTAAATGATGTCATCAACCAACGCACCACGTGACAAATCGTTTACTGGTTTATTTAGACCTTGGAGCATCGGTCCAACACTCACAACGTTGGCACTACGCTGTACCGCTTTATAAGTGGTATTACCTGTATTGAGATCTGGGAAGATAAACACGTTTGCTTGACCAGCGACAGGCGAGTCAGGGGCTTTTTGTTTACCGACACTCATGACCGATGCGGCATCGTACTGTAGCGGGCCATCAACTGCTAGGTGAGGCGCGCGCTCACGGACTATTTGTGTGGCTTTGATGACTTTTTCGACATCTGCGCCTGTACCTGATGAGCCAGTTGAGTAGCTAATCATCGCAACTTTTGGTTCGATACCAAAGGCGGCGGCAGACTGAGCAGACTGGATAGCAATCTCTGCCAACTCTTCTGCATTAGGGTCTGGGTTAATCGCACAGTCACCATACACCACGACCTGCTCTGGTAGCAGCATAAAGAAGATTGATGATACCAATGAGTATTGTGGTGCAGTCTTAATCAATTGAAAAGCTGGACGCACAGTGTTGGCAGTGGTGTGGATAGCACCAGAGACTAGACCGTCAACCTCATCCATTTGTAGCATGATAGTGCCTAAGAATACCGTATCTTCGAGCTGTTCAGCGGCGACTTCTGGAGAAGTTTTTCCGTTACGGCGAGCAACCACTGCATCAATATACTTGCTCATATCAAGGCTGGCAGGATCGAGAATCTCTAAACCTTCTGGCAAGACAAGATCGCGGTTCTTAGCAACTTGCTCTACATCTTCGCGTTTTGCAAGTAGTACACAGTCAGCGATACCACGGCTTTGACAGATACAGGCAGCTTCTACTGTACGTGGTTCAGACCCTTCAGGCAGTACCACACGTTTTTTGGCATTTTGTGCTTTTTTGACGACCTGATGACGGAAGGCAGCTGGTGATAAACGTGGCTTATACTCACCGCTGAACTGCTCTTTGATCCAACCTAAATCTAAGTGTGCAGCCACATAACGTGTTACTTCTAGGGCGCGTTCAGTATCATCACTTGGAATCTCAGCACTCATGTGTAATAAGCTCTGTACGGTCTCAAAGCTATCTGCTTCGACACTCATGACAGGAATACCTGTCTTAAGAGCTGATTGCCATAGCTCAGCCACGGTCGCATTTGGTGACACGCCACCAGTCAGTACCAAGCCTGCTAATGGCACACCATTGATACAAGCCAAAGCCGCAGCGAGTAACAAGTCATCACGGTCACCAGGTACGACGATGAGTGTGCCACGTTTGAACACTTCGTCTACCCGTGTCACTGAGCGTGCAGTTAGGCTAATCTTGTTGATACGACGTGTTTTGGCTTCACCAACATTGATCCAAGTGGCATCAAGTTCGGTGGCGATATCCCAAGTACGAGGTACAGATAATGAGTCGCTAAATGGCACCACACCAATTAGGCGAAACTGTTCGGTATCAAAAGAAGGAGATAAGCGCTGTACTTCTTGAACGAAATTTTCATCTAAACTCACAACCGCCTCACCTGGCGCGACTGGTTGATTCTCAAAAGTGTTTGGTAAGTCATGCACTCGCATCAGAATGCAGCCTAACGTGCGATCAGAGGCCATACCACCAAACTCACGCGCATGCACATCCAGCTTATCGGCTAAATAGGCTGGGTTTTTGGTATCGACCGTACTCACAAAGATGATTTTGGCATCTAAAGCATGGGCAATGGCACGGTTGATTTGTGCGGCATAAGAGGCTTCTGTGGTTGATACCAAGCCTTCACAGATGACGACACCATAATCACCTTCGATGGAGTGATAGTTTTCAACGACTTCTTCCATCAAGTCATCTAGATTGTCATCACCGATCATACGCTCGACGCGCTGACGGTTGATAGATTTGGGCGGTGTTAGACCAAATGCGTGCATGGTTAGTGCGCTTGAGCTGTCCAGACTATTCTGCTTGTCGAGCGTATCATCTTGCAGAAATGGTTTCATAAAACCGGCTTTAACACCGTTATAATCAAATGCACGAATAAGACCTAGTGCTGCTGATGTCACGCCGATACCGCGACTAATGGGAACAAGTAAAATGGTTTGCATAGTATATCCTACTATTTGTTTTGTTATATCTATGAAGGGGGTATTGCTGATTGGCTACAACGATGATGCTTGCTGCATCGTTCATTTGTAGTATTGACTGAGAATCGAGCAGCTACTCAAAGGCCTACGTTATATAAATAATTTTTATATAACATAAGCCATTAAGTAGGTATCGTTAGATAGCCAAGCTATTTTTATTTCAGACCTAATGCCTGACGGGTTTCTTTAGCAATCTGACATTCTTCATCAGTTGGAACAACCCACAGCTCAATGCTGCTATCTTGCTCTTGGAAGTTTCCTTCAGCACCACCGACCAGCTCATCGTTTTTGTCAGCATCAAAATTGATGCCGAAATGACGCATGACATCTAAGATACGCGCACGTGTGGTTGATGAGTTTTCACCAATACCACCAGTAAAGACAATACCAGTAAAGTCAGGCAGCGCACAGCTGAGGCTGGCTAGATATTTACCGACACGATAACAGAACATCTCGATGGCGAGCTGAGCATCTTTATGTCCCTCGTTTGCCGCTTGTTCGATAGTACGCAAGTCATTAGATAGACCTGAGATACCCAATAAGCCACTTTCGCTGTTGAGCATGGTATCTACTTCTTCTAAGCTCATACCCAACTTACGCTTGAGATGAATATGTAGGCTAGGATCGACGTCACCACTACGTGTGCCCATCATCAGACCTTCAAGTGGCGTCAGACCCATGCTAGTATCTAAGCTTTCACCATTATAGACAGCAGACGCTGAGCAACCGTTACCTAAGTGGGCGGTTAACCAACCATGTGGACCTTTGGTATCTGTGAGGGTGCTAGCACGCTCTGATACGTAGGCATGCGAAGTACCATGGAAGCCGTAACGACGGATTTTTTCTTCTTCGTATAATGCTTTTGGAATCGGATAGCGGTAGGCAACAGGTGGCATTGTTTGGTGAAAGGCAGTATCAAACACGACTACTTGTGGAATATCAGGATAAATGGCTTCAACCGCTTCAATACCTAAGGCGTTTGCTGGGTTGTGCAATGGCGCTAAGATTTTTAGGCGTTTTACTTCATCAAGTACGTGTTGGTCAACACGAACTGCTTTTGAGTATTCACGACCACCATGGACCACGCGATGACCAACAGCAATAAAATGATATTGCTCAAGTAGTGCTAGAATTTTTTGTAGAGCTAGCTCATGACGTCCACCAGGGATTGTGATTTCAAGTTTTTCACCGTTTAATGTAGTATGCTTGATGCGAGCGGTATCGAGCCCCAAGTTTTCGGCAAGTCCTGTAATACGGGTGGATTCGTCTTCGCTGATGAGTGCGTATTTGATTGAAGATGAACCGCAGTTCAGAACCAAGGTAGGGTTGATTAGTTTTGATCTGCCGGTATTGCGGTCATTAAAGATGGGGGTGCTATCGCTCATGCTCTATCCTTAGATTATGTTTTTTGATAAGTGGTAAATCATAGCGGATTAACTTCCGCTAAACAAACAAAAATCAGCAAACCTGTCATAAAAATGAACTAAGCGATAATTCGCTTACAGGTTTGCCAATAGATACTTACTGGTCACTTTACTTGGTTGCTTCTAGCAATTCATCAAACAAAGCAAATAATTTCGCAGTATAATGTAACATAATTAAAATCTTATACCACAGTAACTATAAGGTTTAAGATTGAACTTCGTCAAGTACTGTTACATCTGTACACCGGATATCGTTATAAAATGACAATTGCTATAAAGGCAGGATTGTCCACAATAAAAATTGTAAGAAAGTTTTTCAAGATTGTTTTTGCCCGTGTTTTTCGCTATGAAACGGCTCTAAATTTACAGCAAATGCCATGTAACTTTTCTAGTCTTCGTTTGGTAGTTTTCTGAGCCTACGTTAAAAAAACAGGCTCAAAAAACCATCGTTATCAGTAATATTTATAGATAATAAATACCGAAAAATTAGTGATCGAGCACACTTAAAAGGCATGCTTCTTTACTGGTACAATGCTATGCTGAAGCACTGTTTGGTGTCCAAAAGACCCTAAAAATGTTTTCAATAAATTATAATATTTTGAATAATTTACTTATATTCACCCTGCTGTAAGGTTATCTGTTTTATGCTTACTATACACCGTGTTTTAAATGTCAAGCACACCTATCGTTTATCTGTCAATACCAGTCGCCGTGCACTTTCTGCACTCATTATTGCTACTGCCATAGTAGGAATATCAGGCTGCGGACAAAAAGGTGACCTATACCTAGTAGATAATACAAGCTCAAATACGGTAGGTTCAGCGTTATTATCTGACACTGATGATTTATCAGAGACAGCATTGGCGAGTGATGAACAAAACTCCCGTGAGTTAGAGATAATGCTAGCAGACGTCAACGAAGACCCTAACGATTAT
>NZ_JBQSVP010000154.1:0-6848 GCF_052376345.1 Psychrobacter sp. AOP5-GZ1-6
GGCGCGTTGTTTCCTATTCTCTTTAAACGCACGCCCATCTCTTTGCCTATGCTACAAGTCGGCTTAGGCCTGATAATGGGCTATTATTGGACGACACTATCATTCTTAAATCCTATTGATAATGGCTTAGTCATCGAAAAACTGACTGAAATTGTCGTTTTAGTATCATTGGTTGGCGCGGGTATCAAGATTGATACTGAGCTATCCTGGCAGTTATGGCGGCCGACAGTACGACTGTTACTGATTACCATGCCAATTGGTATTTTTTCGATGGCAGTATTGGGTTATTACACGTTTGGTCTGAGTCTTGGGGCAGCCGTTTTATTAGGTGCTGTACTTGCACCAACGGACCCAGTATTAGCATCTAGTATCCAAGTAGGACCACCGAATACCGGTGGTGAAGACGCACCTCGATTTACCCTCACCTCAGAAGCAGGACTTAACGATGGGCTGGCTTTCCCCTTTGTTTATTTAGCAATAAAAATAGCGGAAGCATTTGATGAAGGCAATCGTTTCACCAGTGAGATGCTTTGGTCGTGGTTTACCCATGATGTACTGTGGAAAATTGGCGCAGGTTTACTGGTTGGTATTGTCGTTGGTAAGGTTCTGGCCAAGCTCGTCTTTTCAAAATATAGCCAAGACACTACTATTTCTCAAGGTTACGTTGTCATCGCCCTGACACTACTAGCCTATGGCTTAGCAGAGTTTGTGCATAGTTATGGCTTTATTGCCGTATTTGTCGCAGCCTTTGCCTTTCGGCGTTCGGAGCATGAGCACAGCTACCATCACAAGCTTCATGATTTTGCAGAGCAATCAGAAGGTTTACTGATGTCGTTAGTACTGGTCACTTTTGGCATGTTTTTAGGTCAGGGATTGCAGTCGGATGTAGAGCTCACGTGGCGCGTTTATATCGTCAGCTTTGCCTTCTTATTGTTGATACGCCCTATTGGCGGGTTGATTGCGTTATCAGGACTGAACCTACCACATACCGAAAAATATGCTATCTCAGCATTAGGTATCCGTGGTATTGGTACGCTATATTATCTCTCTTACGCGATCAACCAAGGCTTTTTCGGTGAGGAGGATACTCTAAAACTATGGGTTGTCTGCTCAATTGTCATTTTAATATCTATTTTTATACATGGTATCAGCGCCAAAAGACTGCTAAAAATGACGCCAAACAACCCTCATTGATATTATTGATACATTTTTTAGTACTGTTTGAGCGCTGTATCAACCGAGCTAATCACAAACTCCGTTAGAGCAAACTGACGAATATCATTGAGCATCGTAACGTCAAAGTTATGAACAAAAGCAAATGACAATTGACGCTTAGGATCACACCAAGCAGCCGACCCGTTATAACCCATGTGCCCGAACCCTTGCTTGCTGATATCAACCACTTCACTGTCGATATTTTGACAAAGGCTAAATAGTCGATGATAACCCAAGCGCCAATACATAGACGCTGGCATGACGGAGTCTAAACCTGTGACGTGCGGTTTAGAGAGCTGCTCAAACGTTGCACTATCAATAATGGTTTGTCCTTGCCATTGACCACCACAGGCCAGCATCGCGTAGATGGTTGCCAGTGCCTGTGCTGAAGCTACCCCATTGGCCGCAGGAATCACGGCTTGTAATATCTCACGACTATGGTAATCGATTGCTTCTTTACCAACAGGTATGAGCGCCGCTTTATAGTTTTTTAGATTCAGTTTACTCGTATCAAAGTACAAACGATTGATATGGGCGGTACTCAATATAGGTAAGTTTTTTTGCTCATTATCCTGACTAGGGTTTACGACTTTTTCATTAGCTAAAGCTTGTTGCTGCCAACAAGTATAATTGGGCAGACGAGCATAAGCATCTAAGGTGCTTTGTGAGTCTGCCTTTAAAGTTGGTTTGTGACGCTTATGACGCAGTTTTTCACTACCCTCATCTGATACTTCAAAATCTTTGGCCAGCTTTGCCACTTGGTTGACTTTATTATCTGGCACACCGAAATAACAGCTGTCGGCAATGCCTAAAGGTTCGGTTAGATAACGGCGCAACGCCTCAGCCAAAGATAGATTGGTAACAGCTTCTATTAGACCGCCTAATATCCAACCATAGACCAAAGCACTATAAGCGCTATCATATAACTCGCTATGCTCCGGTAGCGTAATTGCCATCGTAGCAATTTTATTGAGCATATGCTCCCAATCCAGCAACGCTTCACTATCAGCATTAGTACTTTGAATGGAAAATAAATTAGCTTGGTGTGACATCACGCTACGTAGCGTAATATCCCCTTTATTCTGTGCCGAAAATGCTGGCCAATAATGCGCAATAGGCGTGTCATAATCTAGTATCTGCTGCGACACCAACACATGTACCAATGTCGCCAATATGCCTTTACCTGTCGAAAAATTAATGGCCAAGGTATCAGGTTGCCAGGACATATCTAAACGTGCCATACCCGTACTTGCTTGAGCAATACATTTGCCAGCCTGATAAACAACCACAGCACCACCTGCTGGCGCATCATCAAGTTGCAAGTCGGTGAGTAATTGCTGCAAGCCTTGCTGAAGTTTAATATTAATATCGTTATGCATATGCTGATTACTTTTATTGTTCTCGCTCATGACTGCCCTGCTTTATTTTATAAAAAAGCTAAGTCTCAAAGTCTCTTAGCGCTGGATATTGTAGCAGATCAAAAAACACGATTGGCTTACCATGAGTGATTTCTAGCCTCGTTTTCTTGACAACCATCATTTTTTGCGTGGTTTTACCCATTTATATCAACGTAAAATCAATTATTTACTCACAAAAAAGGCCACCATTTGGTCGCCTTTTCGTTCGTCAAACATGATTATATTCTAACGCGGCACTAGTAAACGATTATGAACCTCTTCGGCAAGCTTAGTCAAACCATGACTACGCCCACGTTCCATCGCTGTATCCATTTTACGCCCACGCAGCCAACCTGCACGCAAGGCTATCGCAGCGCCTGCTCTATTGCCAGTACCACAGTGCAGCGCAGTTTTTTTGCCGTGATGCTGTCGTAAAATATTATCAAATGCCAATATTTTCAGCTGCTTTAAGTCAGCAGCACCGCTAATAGGCAAATGTTCATAATGCATACCTGCACGCTCGACAGCTGCTGCTTCATCAAAACTCAACTCATCATTAGGCTGCAAATTGATAACCAACTCAACGCCTGACTTTGCTAATGCTGCCACTTTTTCATCATCCAATGCACCACATACAATGGTGTTTGCATCAGGACGAAAATAAGGCTCAAAAATGTTAGCAAGGTCGATACCGTTATCCTGAATATTTTGGTCAGAGTCAGTACTGGTGCTACCAGTCTCAGCCCTATTATCAGTAGTCTTGATATGAGCAACATGATCATTGGCGGCTGAATTTTCTGGGCTTGTTACTTCTGTATATGAAGTCATAATTATAAATTTATTCGTTAAGTTTGCTATTGAAAACTTTTGTAATGAGCATCTGTTATCTTATTTTCTGATGGTTATTGATCGATACTCTGCAATCTAACCGTACCTAACAGATGCGGTTTGTCATTTTTAGCGCTATATAACCCAAACTCACAAGTATCATCTGTGCTCTCAAGCTTTGCAACTGGTTCAGCAATAAGCTCAACCTCTGCTGGCAAAAAGATAGGTAGCTTAAATGCGACATCAACCGTACAAGCATCTGGTAACTCGCCCATCATACCCAAACATTTGGCCTTTGACCACATACCGTGAGCAATAGCTTTTGGAAAACCAAAAGCCCGCGCAGATAGCGGATGTAAATGAATCAGGTTGAAGTCACCCGATACAAAGGCATAGCGACGACCGATATCCTCTGGTACTTCAAAGATACTATGGACGCCTTCCGGATTAACATCTGGTTTGGCCACTATCTGACGTGGAGTGCTTTTTTTATCTTTGCTATTACTTGATGTTTTGCTACGAGACAAATAAGTTGAAGTACCTTCCCAGATAACTTCACTCTCTGATTTCACAGTCGTCACAAAATCAAACTGCTGACCTTGAGCATGATCACGCAGATTATCAAAGGTAACCGACATGGCAAACGTTTCACGCTCACCAATTGAACGATACTGAGTTACACTATTGTCAACGTGTACCAAACCCAACATGGCAAATGGAAACGGTTCTTTGACCATCATATTCATTTGCAAAGTTTGTGATAATACTGAAAAATATGTAATTGGGACTTTACCATTATCAGAAAAACCGCAAATTTTACGATAATCGTTTAAATTCCCTTGGTCGATATGCAGATCATCCACAAAATAAGTCGCTTGAGGTAGCTGTTCTCGACTAATTTTGCCATTATTGACAATAGGTAATAAGCTTTTAACGATATTGGCGTAGGTCGTATGCGCTTTTGGCAACGCATCATAATGCTTGTCTGACATAATAAATCCTAAGTGGGGCTAGAGCAAATTTTCTTGGTGCATACAGAGATGCTATTAAAGTCGTTCGTTAAGGCTGACCAACCAACAGTGTCCTAAGCGCTATACTCAATCCAAAGTATAAGTAATCTACGTGGTTTTAATGCGTGGTTCAAGCACTTATTTTACAGCAATTTTTTTCTGGTTTTTGGGTTTATAGTTTCTATTTTTTTTATTATAAAGTTTCTATGTTTTTATCATAAAAAAGCCACCCTCGGGCAGCTTTATTACAAATTATCATCAATTTTTTCGTAAGCATGTGTAAGGTAAATAAAAAATAACAATTAATATCAATTACTTAATAAAAAATATTACCCCTGCCTACCTAGAAACTAGTGCTATGCACCTAGTAAGCTTTGACCACATACACGGACAGTATTGCCATTCAAACCACCAGAAGCAGGTGATGCAAACCATGCGATAGTTTCTGCAACATCTACTGGTAGTCCACCTTGGCTCATTGAGTTCATACGACGCCCCGCTTCACGAATAGCAAATGGAATGGCTTCAGTCATCTGGGTTTCAATAAATCCTGGCGCCACGGCATTAATTGTCATACCTTTGGCATTGTCCTCTAGTTGCTTAGCAGTCGCATTAACTAGACCAATAACACCCGCTTTCGAGGTGGCATAGTTGGTTTGACCTAAGTTACCCGCGATACCAGAAATTGAAGACACACAGACAATACGAGCGTCATCATTTAAGACATTATTATCAAGCATATAACGGTTTAATTTAGCGATACTGGCAAGATTGATATTAATAACCATATCCCATTTTTGCTCATCCATCTTCGCTAAGGTCTTGTCACGGGTCACCCCTGCATTATGAATCACTGCATCCAAGCCGCCGCGTTTTTCTGCCGCATCTGCAATTTCAGCACCTGCATCGTCACTGGTAATATCAACAGTCAATACTGAACCACTGATTTCACTAGCGACCTTTTGCAGGTCAGCTTGTTGCTGCGGCACATCAAGACAGATAACATGAGCGCCTTCGCGAGCCAACACGCGAGCAATCGCTTCACCAATACCACGACTTGCGCCAGTAACCAGCATGGTTTTGCCACCTAAAGGCTGCGTCCAATCTACCTCAATTGACGTGCCTTTGCTAACACGTACGACTTGTCCTGAGACATAAGCTGAACGAGCTGAGGTGAAAAAACGTAACGTTGAATCTAAGTTTTGCTCTGCACCTTCTTCAACGTAGACAAGCTGTGCCGTGATACCACGTTTGAACTCTTTGCCTACAGATTTTACAAAGCCTTCAAGTGAGCGTTGAGCAAGTGCTGTATCAATATCAGAGATTTTTTCTGGTGGGCGGCCCACAATAATAACGCGACCAGATTTTTCAACACGGCGAGCCACAGTATGGAAAAATTCATACACCTCTTTTAGCTGCTTAGCATTGCTAATATTACTAGCATCAAACAACAGCACTTTAAACTTATCATCACTATCAGTATTAATCTTTGTCTCAATACTCGCATCAGCAAGCGTATCTTTGATATCGTCGCTGCTATTTACATAAACATCCGCATGTACGTCTGACAAAATACGTGATACTGACGCACTCACGCTTTTATCATCGCCACTAGCACGGCCAACCAAAACACTACCACGTACTAGATTTTCACCACTTTCGAAACGATCAAGTGTCACTGGTAATGGTAAGCCTAGGTTTTTCGCAACCTTTTTACCAATAGAAGATTGAACAAAATCACCATAATGGTCTGACATAATATAATCCTTATAAAAAATAACTAGAATCGTAAATTAAAAATGCAATGTTCCTATCATATAGACTCGGCAACATTATAATTATTGATATTTAGTAAGTGCGTACAAAACTGGCCTAACTATACACTGCCATTATAAACAAGTCCAAAAACTGAGAATGTCTACAAAAATCTGTAAACAAGCTAGTACACAAGATGGCAACTTTTTGTAGACTAAAAAAGCATCGTATCATGCTAGAATTAGACCTATAAGTTATAGAAAGTTTATTTATCGATAACAATATATTATCAAATTAGCTTTTATGCAATGCTAACGGTCAATATCAACCTGTCCACAGAAACTATTTTGAACGCCGTATGGTGAGTGATACTACAAGCCCTATCTTCAGCTTGCAAATCTAGGACGTATCATCATGTAGATTGAAACACTTAAAATAAAAAAATAACCGTGAATACAAACATACTGGCAAAATTCTAACGATATTAAACTATGTCAAGATCATCAAATATATGCATTTACTGGGCTATTTACTCAATCTAAACATTACACTTTAAATGGGCTGAATTTTGTGAAACAGAGTCAAATGGCTTGCTGATACTTGGATACTATTACTTCCATGCTATCTTTACGACCTTTCTTAT
>NZ_JBQSVP010000155.1:0-6813 GCF_052376345.1 Psychrobacter sp. AOP5-GZ1-6
GTGGCTTTGAGTAACTTGGCAGGAGGAAAGTATTTAATCAGGTAACGCACAACGATATATAGGCAATCTCATATAAATGCACTATGGTATCAAGATAATTTATACTAATAAATGAATATACTCTAACACAGTAACGACACACAATAGACTTACCTATACTGACTAGGCCGTGTCCTCATTTAAACAAAGATGATAAACATGAGATAAATCACCATCAAACGCGAAAACTAGCGCTAATAATATCGGGATATCACCAGTTATTTAACGATATTAGACTACCTTCAATCCGTTTAGATAACAATTAATTGAATTGAAGATTCGCTTTAAATGATGACTTAACGTCAAGATGTGTCACCAACAATAGATACCACCTTACAGTAGGCTATATTTTTTAATACTTATAAAAATATTAATCCTAACTTCATTTTGTATCTTTTCTAAAACATAACAACGATAAACAGTTCGTATTTACTAACAAACTCATTCTTTGTCCACTAATTTTTAGATACACTATAGTGCCTATATTAATGCTCATTGTAAATGTTAATTGGTACCTTAAAAGGTCTATTCGGCAGCTCTCTGACCAATTTTGGCACAAGATAACCTGGTAACACCGCCAATAATGACCAGTAAAGCTGAATTGATGACCGTTCATCGATATCAAAATGTGCGGCACCAGACACTTTATCCAATACGTGTAAATAATAAGGTAGCACACCACATGAGAATAAACACTGGCTTAATTGCGCTTGCACCTCCACACTATCATTAATACCTTTTAATAAAACGGCTTGATTTAATAAGGTTATTCTAGCAGCTCGTGCACGCTGCAAGTGTTCTGCAGTTAGTGTATCTATTTCATTGGCATGATTACAATGAATCACCATCACAATGTTGCAGCGGCTTTGGGATAGTCTTGTCAACAATGCATCATCCAAACGCTCTGGAATGACCAATGGCAAACGAGTATGCATACGAATAGTAGTCAACTGAGGAAGAGATTCAAGCGTATCTAGCCATGCAAATAAACGTCTGTTTGTTACATTCAGTGGATCGCCACCACTCAAAATCACCTCATTAATCTCAGGATGCGCGGTAATATAATCAATGATTTTTTCTTTTGCTTCGGCTGTGGGCATATTTGCACTATAATCAAAATGCTGCCGAAAACAATAACGACAGTGAATGGCACAGGCGCCTGTAATGGTCAACAGTACTCTTGATTGGTATTTATGGAGCATACCCTTTATAGGGTTTTGCGTATTCTCGCTTAGAGGATCAGCCACATAACCCGTGACCTTTATTTGCTCCTGCTGATCTGGTAATACTTGTTTTAATAAAGGATCGTCCCTATCGCCAATGGTCATTTTTGCTACAAAAGCACGTGGGACGCGTAACTCAAAATGCTTAGGCACATAGATACTTTCTCGCACTGCTTCAAGCTGTAAGATGCTTAATAGCTCATCAATAGACGTAATGGCCTCGGATAATTGCGTTTTCCAGTTTTTTTGTGTGATTAAATGGTTTATCATGACAGCCTATTACCTGTGCCCAAAATCCAATATTATACGCTTTTAGTACGTAGCCTATCAAAGCATACGATTTATCCTTTAGACACTTAGCGTAATCAGCGATTTTGATACAGCAAACCCCATATCCCATTATCTCTCATCATATTTACAACCCTTAGGAGTCTCTTGTGGCAAGTTTTTCTACTAATGAATTTAAAGCTGGTCTAAAAGTTATGCTAGATGGCAATCCTTGTGCCATTCTTGAAAATGAATTTGTCAAACCAGGTAAAGGCCAAGCTTTTAACCGTGTTAAATTGCGTAATCTTCGTAGTGGTAAAGTGTTAGAACAAACCTTTAAATCTGGTGACAGCTTAGAAGCTGCTGATGTGATGGATACTGAACTGAACTATCTATACAACGATGGTGAGTTTTGGCATTTTATGGATCCAGAGAGTTTTGAGCAGATCCAAGCTGATAAAACAGCGATGGGCGACTCAACACAGTGGCTAAAAGAAAATAGCAATGCACTATGTACCATTACTTTATTTAACGGCGTACCTTTGTCAGTAACACCACCTAATTTTGTTGAGTTGCAAATCACAGAAACAGACCCTGGTGTGCGTGGTGATACCTCTGGCGGCGGCGGCAAACCTGCTAAGCTAGAGACTGGCGCGGTTGTACGTGTACCCTTGTTTGTACAGCAAGACGAAGTCGTACGTGTCGATACCCGCACGGGTGATTATCAAACTCGTGTTAGCTAAACAGTATTGAAAAGCAATATGATAGATAGCCACTATCTATTATGTAATAAAAAAGCTGAACTACTTGATAAGTAGCTCAGCTTTTTTTGTACTGATGACCGTGACACATAAAACGTAATACAAATTTTATGTAAGCAGTTACTCTTCTAGTAACTGCTTTTGTATCAACCAATACTGCACTAATGCGTTTAACTGCTCTTGTTTGAAAGGCTTGGTACAATAATCTTGCATACCTATTTTTAAGTATTTTTCGCGCTCACCATCCATTGCATTGGCAGTCAAAGCGATAATAGGTGGCAGTGATTGAGGATCATAGAGCTCATGTAATTTAATAGTAGCCTGTACACCATCTAATATAGGCATATGATGATCCATTAGAATAACATCATAACGTTCAGGAGAGCGTGCAAAAATCTCGATTGCTTGCTGTCCATCAGCAACATGTGTAACGGTATGACCACTCTTTTTCAAAGCTTTTTTGGCGATAATCGCATTGACGTTATCATCTTCAACCAGCAATATATGACCAGCACGCTCGTGGTTAGAGTCAATCACAGTAGCGTCATTTTCATCTTGCCACGCTTCGTATTGGTTCTCATCGATAGCAGGTAAAGGCAACAAAACCCTAAAGGTTGTACCGACACCCACCTCACTATCTACATCAATATAACCGCCCATTAAATTCACTAAAGACTTACAAACAGAAAGCCCAAGACCAGTACCGCCATAAAGACGATGTGTGAATTTATTTGCTTGATCATAAGCATCAAATATCGCATCTAACGACTCTGCCTTAATACCAACACCCGTATCGGTGATCTCAATACATAATGTCATGACCTTATCGCGATCACATTTAGCGGTCGCATCGTGAATAGTATTATCATTTGCATTATTTGTTGTAGCATCTTGAAGATGATAATTATCTGCGCTGTACGCTTCTAAGCCCTCATGCTGACAACTGAATACATGTTTAACATCAATACTAACTCGCCCTCCTTCACGAGTGAATTTAATCGCATTATTGACGAGATTAGCAATAATCTGTTTGAGGCGCACTGGATCTCCTTTCACATAAGGAGACAATGACTCGGTATAGTGATAGTCTAAAACCAACCCTCGTTGGCGTGCTCTGACAGCAAAAAGGCTCACCACTTCATTACATAATCCAGATAGGTTGATTGGAATAGCATCAATGGTCATTTTTCCAGACTCAACTTTTGATAAATCTAAAATACCATTGATAATCGCCATCAAGTGCTCATTAGATACTTTGATATTGTCCACGTACTCTTGTTGTTCAATGCTCAGTTTGGTTTCACTCAACATCTCCACCATGCCAATAATACCATTCATTGGAGTGCGGATTTCATGACTCATATTCGCCAAAAAGCTCGACTTCATTTTATTAGCATGTTTAGCATCGCGCTGTTTATCTCGTAGCCGCAACGCATCTGCTGTCATCGTCGCAAACTGAGACAAAATCTTTGCTTTTTGCTCATCAAACTCATAATTTGGCTGGGTATCCATCACACATAAAGAACCTAAGCGGTAGCTTTTATTGTCTTCGTAAATCATAATTGGCGCACCAGCATAAAAGTGCACATAAGGATCTTCTGTAACTAATGGATTTCGACTAAAACGACTGTCTATCGACAAATCAGGTATCATAAAGACTTCATCAGATAACACGGTATAATTACAAATAGCCACTTCACGTGTCGTTCTACATATACTACCAAGTCCTTTCGCAGATTTTAGATATTGTGTATTATCATCCATAAAAGTAATAGTAACGATAGGCATATCAAAAAACAATTTTACAAGTTCGACTAAACGCCTGAATGCAGGATCATCATCATCGTTCAGCACTTGATACTTCCTAAGTTTATGGATACGCTCTTCTTCATCTGCCGCTACTGGGTAGCTAAGTTTAGGTACGTTAAATATAGACAAGATGGACTCCATTAAATAAGATCAGACGCTCAGTTTATTGTCCGTCTGTTTTATCAATAATTGTAATGCTTCGCTCACCATCATCATCGCAACCACTGATGTAACTACGACTGCTGAACCATAGCCACCGCAGTGTAGCCCACCTGTTTGACAGCTCTTATCTATCCGTGGTGGCTCTGTAGAATAAACACATTTAATACCGAATTTTTCTTTTAAAGTACTATTAATACCTTTTTCATGGCGCAGCTTGTTACGTAATTTGGCTAGTAGCGGATCTTGATAACTATCACGCAAATCAGTTACCCTGATTTGGCTAGGGTCTATCTTGCCACCTGCACCACCTGCACAAACCATTTTTAATTTATTAAAACGACAATGTAAAGCAATGGCCAACTTAGCATTCATATCGTCGACGCAATCTAAAATAACGATCGGCTTGCCTTGAGAAGTAGCTGCTTTGGCTTCATCACGACTTGGTAATAAAGCTGCGATGTTTTCCACTGTCAAAAAATCATCAATCAAATTAAGTGTTACCTTAGGATTGATCTCACGAATACGTGCAGCCATTGCGCCAATTTTACTTTGACCAAAAGTACTATCTAGTGCAGGTAACTGCCGATTAACATTAGAAGCAACCAATACGTCTAAATCAATCAAAGTAATATTTCCAACCGCTGTTCTAGCTAAAGCTTCTGCGGCCCACGAGCCAACCCCTCCTACACCAACAACATAAACATGAGCAGCAGCGAAAGTATCAACAACTGATGCACTATAGAGTGTTCGTGTTCCTTGAAAACGACGTTCATATTGATCGTCTTCTTTCGTCACCTCAGCGATGACAGAGTCTTTAGTGGTGACTGACTCTGCCAGTTCGAATTCTCGTGTTTCACTCATAACAGGTTATATGCTCTTTTAAATTGTATGGGTCTCTCTTACGTCAGCGACGTATTACCAACCCATGGTCTATCAAAAACTTGGCCAGCAATGACCGATAACAAATAATATTATAATGGATACGCCCATGTCGTGCGCAAAGCATTGCAACTGTTGAGCCATAATTGTTTAGCAAGTCTATCTGGCGACACCTCAAGTAGCTCACTTAAGCTCAACAAGACCCATGACAGATTGGCAGGAGTATTACGGTCACGCGACTGCTTATTAGGCCAACTATTATCTGATGCCTGACATATGATGGGCATCATATCTGGGCAGTCCGTCTCTATGACCAAGCATTCAATACCATGACTATCGACAGCTGCTTGAATAGCACGGCGCAACTTTTTGGCATTTGGATTGGTGATTTGCCCAGTCACACCCAGTTTGAATCCTAGCTTTATAAAAGCCTTTGCTTCTTGCTCACCACCACTAAAACTATGTGCAATACCACCTAGTTTGTGTGCATCATAAGCATGTGCTTTCAATATGGACAATACCTCTGCATGTGCTTTCCGAATATGCAATATCACGGGCAATTGATACAACACTGCCATATCCAATTGCGCCTGAAAAAACTGCACTTGCCTTGCAAAGACATTAGGAGCTTTCATCTCAGCAGTAAAGGTGTCCAATCCTATTTCACCAATTGCTAGCGGGCGCTGCTCAGCAATCATTTTTGCCAAGTTTTTCAGGTGCTCTTCACTGTGCTCATTAATATAAAATGGATGCAAGCCCACTGCAATATGGCTTTCGATATGTGACACTTTTTGGCTATTAGATGTTTTTGTGGTATTCAATAGTCGCTCTGCATCATACATACGCTCAAAATGCTTGTATAAATATCCCACTAAAACCAAATGACGCACGCCTTTTGCATAAGCTTGCTGCACCAGTAATGCTCTATCATTATCGAATACTGGCTCATCAAAATGAGTATGGGTATCAATAAGAGGATATATATCAGGTACTTCCTGTATAGGTGTTATAGAGGCAGCCATAAGAGTCTTTAGTATCGTTGAAATACTTCATTGTTTGTAGTTTTATAGAAAAAACCAAGTCAATGACTATATTATCAATTATTATTTTAATAATCAGAATAAATTATATCAAAGATCGTATCTTCTATCGTATGTTTTCATTTTAGAATAATAAAAATTGAATGAGTTGCGATTAAAAGTGGAACACAGAGCCAATAATATTGGAGTACTAACCAACTACATGACTATATTTTCTGAAGCTCAGCCATCTCAGCCAATCTATATAGCTATCTGTTGTATTAGAGACTTGCTATAGGTGTGAACTTTATTTTTTCGCTTGTGGATTATTAGATTCCTCTATATCAGCCTTCCGACTGCTACGTCGAGGCACAACCAGCAAAACCATTACCACCGCTCCCAAAAGAAACCTCTTTTTTATTTTTTCATGACTCGTCATATATTCACCTTAACTTATATACTATTAACTAAATATATAAATACCTCATACTCACTTTATGCAACTCATAAAAGCTAGAATAGCAAAAATAAGGGCAAGTACGAAATATTAAAAACTAAGAGATTTTGATACGGTAAATTATATTTTGGGAATCTCATATTATAAATATATTATTACCATATTAGGACGTGTTTTCAATTTAATCGATAGTTATC
>NZ_JBQSVP010000156.1:0-6799 GCF_052376345.1 Psychrobacter sp. AOP5-GZ1-6
AAGTTTATATAATTTAGAGCGCATCTTCAGTTTAGGCATCAAACATGAAGGTATTGAAAATGGACAAATTTTGTCAAGCAACTTGCTGATATCTTAATGTGGTCTGTACTATTTTTTTGCTTATCATTTATCTTGTTACGACCATCATCTTGTAGGAAATGTATTGTCTACGCCACATCCTATTTGTATGATTAATAAACTGACGTTAACCTGATTTATGGGTATGGATGGACATGAGTAGGCCAAAGCCCGCCATCAATGTCACGACAGCTGTACCACCATAGCTAATAAAGGGCAATGGAACACCAACGACTGGTAAAATACCACCAACCATACCGACATTCACAAATATATAGACAAAGAACGACATAGCGATTGCCCCTGCCAATAATCTGCTATAGGTATCAGGGTGGGTAGAGGCGATATATAATGCGCGCATTAGTAAGCAGGAATAAATAAACATCAATAACAAAACACCTAGTAAGCCAAACTCCTCAGAAAAGGCGGCAATAATAAAGTCAGTATGACCTTCTGGCAAAAAGTGTAGATGTGATTGTGTACCTTCTAAATAGCCTTTACCAGTGAGACCACCAGCCCCGATTGCTGTTTTTGATTGAATGATATTCCAACCAGCACCCTGTACATCGGCCTCAGGGTTTAGTAGCGTGAGTACGCGTGTACGTTGATAATCATGTAATAGAAAGTTCCAGGCAAAGGCGATAAGAGGAATGGCTAGAACGGCAGCTGCCGAAATCAGGCGCCAAGACAGACCCGCCAAAAACAGTACAAAAATACCGCTGGCTGCCACTAATAGCGAGGTACCTAGATCGGGCTCTTTAGCAATCAATAAGACAGGAACAATAATTAATCCCAATGTTATAGCGATGCTAGAAGTAGATGGTGGGAGATCACGTTTGGATAAAAACCAAGCACACATCATTGGCATGCCAAGCTTCATAAACTCTGAAGGTTGCACACTACCAAATCCTGGTAAATTGATCCAGCGCTGAGCGCCCATACGTACTTCACCGATGACATCAACCAACACCAATAAGATGAGTCCAAGTACGTAAAATATGGGTGTAAAGGTACGATAGATACTAGGTGGTATTTGCGCCATGGTAAACATGACAGTAAATGCGACAGCATAGCTGACCATTTGGCGTATAACCATACTAACATCTTGGCCTGCAGCACTATATAAAATAGTCAAACCAATACAGCAGACAGTCAATAAAAGCAGGGTTAACCACGGATCGATATGAATACGTTGCCATAACGTCGGTGCATGGCCTTGGCCTAAATGATGGCTTTGGCGTGAAAAACGATACTGCGGATTAGAAGACATAGGCAAAGTGAGTCTGGTAATTGGTGTAAGAGGAAAGTTTTATCTAAAATATTTTTAATACGCCCTAATGAAATATTGCGAACAAAGTAACACCTAAGCAATAAAGTTACATAATTATAAAACTTATAAGGATAAGTGTTAATTACAAATATCAGGCCTCTAATTAGAGGCGATAGTTTAGCCTGCTTACTGAAAATTTGATAGTATCGATAAAACGTTTTTAGCGGTAGCTTCCTGCAATGAATAATAAAAAACTCCCTCGTAACAGGCAGGTTCACAAGCCTGTGATTGCACTACTGGTTTTGTATGCTAGTAGTATTCCTGCTCATGCCGATATTATCAGTGATAATAGTGAACGTCGTATTCAAGTACGTCAAGGTGGTAGCAATATTTATGTTCAGCCTTCTGAAAATGTTTTAGATGATAGTTCTCGTGTCACGAGTGAAAAAAATGCGATTAATCGCGATAGTATGCAGGGTTTGATTGCCCAAAAACAGCGTGACTTTAATTTGCAGGCTCGTCTATCTATTGAAGAGAATAAAAGTGTGAATATCGCTCGGAGTGTGCCTGATTCTAACACGGCTCATAACCATGGTGATCATGATGTGATTAGTATGGACTTTAACGTATGGTTAAACAATAACAGTTATCGTGCCAAACAAGTGGCAGAGTATCAGCGTTATCTCATCTCACAAGTGGGCGCAAAAAACGTACCACCACTATCTCAGTTATTGACGACCGCACGTAGTTGGAAGAAGTGTGGCTATGAGCCTTATCAACTACCACCGAAAGAGTTATGGCCAAATATTGTACCCACATTGCGTCTATATAGTGAGTTGAAAAAACAAGGTATATTGCCAGCAAGTAGTGAGATACGCTCTGTATATCGTAGTCCTGGTCTTAATGACTGTGCGGGTGGGGCTGATAGTAGTAAGCATATGAATGCCAGTGCCATGGATATTTGGGTGCCAGAATATGAAAGTAATTTATGGCAGCTGAGTACAATGCAAGATGGTCTATGCCAGTTTTGGCAATATCAAGGAGCAGCCCATAATTTTGGTTTAGGTTTATATGCGACGGGAGCCATCCATCTAGATACTGATGGTTATCGTAAATGGGGGTTTCATCATGCGAGCAGTAGTTCTTCTTGTCGTTACTAACCTAAGCCATTACTAACTTAAGTTGCTATTAACTTAGGTCTTTATAAATTTGAGACGGCTCTAAACACCATCAGTCATTGTCGCGTATGGCATAGAGTTGGCAGTGAGACTCGGGGTTTTGTAGTCAATTGGATATAAATTTAGGTCACTTAGTTAGCTCTAACTGACCTAAATTTATTGGCATTAAACGCATAAGTCATAAATTTTCAGAAGTTATACTTGTATTGAGAAATTATATCCATACTATAATGAGCTATTATTTATATTTATATCATTTATTTTATAAGATAAAAGAACCATATTTAATTTTTTTAGATAAGTAAGTGGTTGATTGTAATGTGAACTTTTGAATCTGAGTTAAATTTTATTTTATAAAAAATCTATTACAAGTAGTATTTATGAAACACTGGCAGTCAGTACCGATGAAAAAAAATCGCTTTAATGCTTCCAAAAAGGTCTTTGCTCAGTTCAATATCAGCTATATGGTTGTATTTGGTTCAGCTCTTTTTTTAATAACGGCCTGTAATATAGATAAAGCTTCTGAGGATTTACCTCCGATAGAGGCACAATCTACTATCACCCTCGATAGTAATATACAGGAAGCGGAAAATGTTAAAGAAAGTATCAAGAATTCTTATGCCAGACTGGCTTCGGAACGTCCTGATGTTTGTCCAAAGTTAATACAGAAAGGGGTTGATAGTCAGGTTATTAAGCGTACTGCAGAAGTAATGACAAGTGACTATTGTGATTATTTCTTGTATCCACAAGATGGACAAAAAATTTCAGTTAAAGTAAATGACCGTCAAATCGAAACGTTATTAATCGTACCAACATTGCACAATTTTGCTAACGGTGATTATCAAGTAGAGTCTTATGACAAACATGTGATTCGATTGGCTTACGATGGTGCAACCTATAAGCCCGAAAATCTTGTTTATGACGTTGCGGTAACTGTTTCCGATTGATGTGTGTCAATTTTTACTTTCTAGCCGAGAGTGTTTTTAGCACAAAAAGCTAAGAACAGCTAGAATTCAGAGCAGTAGCGATTAAGCGTAATAAAGGTAAAGAGCGATGCCAATTGGTATCGCTCTTTACCTTTACAGGGTTATTTTTTAGTCTTGTCATCTTTCCAAGGGTCATCTTGTCCAACGGTGACAATTAAAAAATCATCAGGCTTTAGTGTATCGCGCATTGTTTGATTGACCTCTGATAGTTTTACTTGATCAATACGGTTGACGTAATTAGTCAGATAGTTATCTTGTAACTGATAAAAATTCATCATACCAAGTAGTCCATTAATTCCCGCATTACTTGCAAACCCCATTGGGAAACTATTCTTAAGACTATCTGTTGTCAGCTGCATTTCGCTACTAGTAATACCTTCATCTAAAGTATCATTAATAACTTCTAAACTGGCATCAATGGCAGCACGAGCTTTATCATTACGGGTCGAAAATCCGATTTGATAGGGACCTTTTGCGAGCATTGGATTCATAGATCCTGATATACCGTATGTGTAGCCAAGATTTTGTCTAATTTCAGTCATCAGCCGTGCATTAAAATCCCCGCCAGCCATTACCTCGTTACCGACAGCAAAATTGGTTTGCTGCTGTTGATCTTTTGGATTGGTCGCGCGTTTACTTCCCAATTGTCCCATGAGTACAGTGGTTTGGGTGCTTGGGAATGGAATGTGAATATGCTTGGCTTGATTTATAGGCTTTGGTTCAGGTAGCTCTGTGGCCATCTGACCTGTTGGTAGATTAGCGGTAATGTTTTCAGCAAGTTGCTTTGCTTGTACTAATGTCAAATTGCCCGTCATAGCAAGCGAGGCGTTAGCCGCGACTAGATAGCGGTTTTTAAAGTCTATCAGCTGTTGTTTACTGATGTTGGGTACGCTTTCAAGCGTGCCAGCTGATTGATGGGCATAAGGATGCTTGCCATATAATGCCTTGTTAAAAGCAATGCTAGCAAGGCTGTTGGGATCTTGTTTTTGTTGTTGTAATCCAACCAATAATCGGGCTTTGTTACGTGCCAAAATAGCATCATCAAAGGCAGGTTCGCTGAGCATTTGAGTCATTAAATCAATAGCAGGTAGCAAGTGTTTATCGTCAGATAAACTGCGTAGCGAGACGATAAACATATCCTTGTAAGCACTGCTGTTTAAATTAATACCGAGTGTTTCAACGGCTTGGGTAAATTGATTTTCATCTAAGCTTTTAGAGCCTTGCGTCAGTATGGTCGCTGTCATGTTAGCAATACCAAAACCATCTCGCTGGATGCTGTTGTCACGGGCACTACCAGCGTTAAAGCGCAAATCAATATCAACAATTGGTAAGGTGGTTGTTTGTACAAAGCGTACTGGTACACCTGATTTGGTTTTGAATTGTTGAATCGTAGGTACAGTAACGGTTAAATCGTTGGTATTATCTAAGCTGGTTAGTTTTGATAACGCAGCAATAGGTGCGCTGGTATCGACTGAGGCGGAGCCATGGTATTCTTCAACAGCTGCTGAATCTGCTTGCGCTGTCATTGTTAATGTTGTCAAACTTAACAATATAGTAGCGCTAAGACATCCTCGTTTTATAAGCGTTGATGCGTTGCTTGTTGATTGACTATTTAAAGGCTTTTTGCTTATGTGCGACAAGTCATTATTCTTATTCATGGTTTTCTTCTTATTTATAATAAAATCTGTATGATTGGGCTAAACATTCACATCTCAGCATTATTTCTTTGTATCATCTTGGTCTTGAGGTGGAATGATATGCATCACCGTCAAATTGTCTTTTACTAAATATTTTTTACTGGCCGCTTGTATATCAGCGATTGATACGCTATCGAGCTTGGTTGGTAGTTCGGCAAGTAACCTGTCATCTAGACCGATAGACTGTAAGGAGCCAATCATACGAGCCTGACCTTCCATACTATCTTGTGCATAGACCAATCCGGTCACCGTATTGGTTTTGGCACGGCTAATTTCGTCGGCGGCTATGGGATCAGTTTTTAGTTTTTCTATCTCAGCGATGATGGCCTGCTGCGCTTGTTCTAGGCTAACGCCTTCACGCGGTGTTGCTTGAATTAAGAAAAGTCCATCGCCTCGATCTAGCAAGTCATAAGAAGTGCCAACCGTGGTTAGTAGACCTTGTTCACGTATGAGTCGACTCTCAAGACGCGCTGATAGTCCACCATCTAATACGTCCTGAGCCAGTGAAAGCGCATACGCTTGTTTTTCGTTACTTGCTCCAGCGGTAACAAGGCTTGGTACGTTATAGCCCATCAATAACACAGGTACTTGTACGGCTTGTTCAGAGTCAACTTGCTGATAGCCACGGAATCCTTTTTGACTAATGCTAGGGCGTTCCGGTAAATTACTTGGGGTTAGCTCACTGAAATAGCGTTTGACTTGCGTCAAGACTTCTTCTGGCTCAACATCACCTACGATGACTAAGGTTGCATTGTTTGGCACGTACCACTTTTGATACCATGCCTTTAATTCTGGTAGGGTGATTGATTCAATCTCCTTCATGGGGCCGATAACAGACTCACCTTTCGGGCTATCGGGCAATGCGAGCAATCGGAATGACTCATACGCTTTTGCGAGTGGATTGTCATCGGTACGCTGACGGCGTTCTTCCATGACGACTTGGTGTTCTTTGGCAAACTCTTTATCATTGAACAATAGGTTTTTCATACGATCGGCTTCTAACTCAAGCGCTAAAGGGAATCGATTTGCAGGGAACAGCTCGTAATAACCAGTATAATCGTAGCTGGTAAACGCATTATTGACACCGCCAAATTTAGCAATCAAGCGTTCATAGTCATCACTTGATACATCAGTTGTACCTTTAAACATCATATGTTCAAGTAGGTGCGAGATACCGCCTTTGTTGGCAGGTTCATCTGTTGAGCCTACTTTGTACCATATCTGCGTCATCACCACTGGTGCGCGATGATCTTCTTTTACCACTACCTTTAGGCCGTTTTCTAATTGGTATTCATGTCGACCTGACATGTCTATGGCCAATGCTGACTGCTGAGCATCATTGGACGTTTTTTCTTGCGCCACGGTGCTTTGGGTTGATGGATTCTGAACAGTCGATAAGGGATGCGAATCAATGGTGTTAGTTTGGCAAGCTGCAAGAGTAGCTAGCATTGCTAGAGCGCAGGCAATACGTAATGAAGTTTTAGGTAGGAATGCAGACGATGGTAAAGGTTGTGTCATGTTGAGTTCTACTTATATAAATGGCAACTGGTAAATGAAAGGTATATCAACCAATGAGTGAGTATATCAACT